>CAMCII010000166.1 GCA_945874505.1 Bordetella parapertussis
GTCCATACGCTTGAAGGGCGCGCGGTGCTCATACACGCATTGGCCCATATTGAATTCAACGCGATCAATCTTGCCTTGGATGTGATTTGGCGCTTTGCGAACATGCCCGATAAGTTTTATTACGACTGGTTGCAGGTCGCTCAAGAAGAGTGCGAGCACTTTGGCTTGCTCAATCAGCATTTACAAACCTTAGGCTTTCAGTACGGTGATTTTTCAGGTCACGATGGCCTATGGGAAATGGCTGAGCGTACCCAAGACGATGTCTTGGCAAGACTGGCTTTGGTCCCCAGAACGCTCGAGGCCAGAGGCCTAGATGCGTCGCCTGCGGTCAGACATAAGCTTGCTAGTGGTGGCGATCCGGCGGGCGCCGCGATCATCGATATTATTTTGCGTGATGAAATTGGCCACGTGGCGATTGGCAATCATTGGTATCGGTGGCTTTGTACCGAGCGTAGGTTAGATCCTATTCAGACCTATGCCGAATTAGCCACCACTTATCGGGCGCCCAAATTAAAAGGGCCGTTCAATGTTGAGGCACGCTTAGCGGCGGGCTTCGACCCAGCAGAGATTGCGTTGTTATGACTACAACACAAAATATTTTATTCATCATGGCCGATCAGTTTCGGGCGGATCACCTTGGCTGTGACGGGCACCCTTACTTGAAAACAGCCAATCTTGATGCGTTGGCGAAGCGAGGCGTGCGTTTTCGTCATGCCTTTGTCAATTCGGGCGTTTGCGGCCCGTCACGGATGAGTTATTACACGGGGCGCTATCCCTCGAGCCATGGCACGACTTGGAATCGGGTGCCGTTGTCGATTGGTGAAATAACCTTTGGCGAATATCTTGCTCAGGCAAGACGTGATTTGATGCTGGCAGGTAAAACGCACGTGATCCCGGATCTTGCTGGGATCAAACGCCTGGGTATCGAAGGCGATTCTGAGCTCGGTTATTTGTTAGCGCGTGGCGGTTTTCGTGAACTGGATCGCTATGACGGGCATCATCCACCGGGGCTTGAGAGCGGCTATCCTGCCTACTTAAAGCGTCAGGGCTATCTCTCAGATGACCCCTGGACCGACTTTGTCATTGCGGGGCAACTACCCGATGGGCAGATCGTCAGCGGCTGGAACATGCGCAATACTTATCTGCCCGCGCGGGTGGCTGAGCCTCATTCTGAAACGGCCTACATGACCAATCAGGCGCTTGAGTTTATGCGCGTGCAAGGTGACAAGCCTTGGGTCTTGCACTTGAGTTATGTCAAGCCGCATTGGCCTTACATGGCGCCAGCACCGTATCACAACAGGTACACAGCAGACCAGTGCTTGCCCGTTGTGCGCAGCGAGGCTGAACGGCGCGATGCCCATCCAGTTGTGGCGGCGTATCGGCAGCACGAAGAAAGCCAAAACTTTAGCCGCGACGAATGTATCCGAACTGTGCGCCCGGCCTACCAGGGGTTGATTCAGCAATTAGATGATCATCTCGGCCGGTTGTTTGAATATATGGACGGTGCGGGCTTGATGAAGAACACGCTGATTGTGTTCACCTCAGATCACGGCGATTTATTAGGTGATCACTGGCTTGGCGAAAAAGAATTGTTTTACGATGCCGTGCAGCGCGTACCGTGTATCGTGATGGATCCCGACGCGCGCGCAGACACCACGCGCGGCACAGTCGATGACCGGTTTGTTGAGGCGGTCGATATGGTGCCAACGTTTCTTGACGCGCTTGGTGTGGCAGGTTCGCCTGAGCGTATTGAGGGTCGTAGCTTGTTGCCTCTTACGCGTGGCGAGCCCACGCGATGGCGTGACGCTGTATTTTCTGAGCTGGATTACAGTTTTAGGCAGGCGCGGCTGTTACTGAATAAAAGTCCGCAACAATCGCGCGCCTATTCGCTTCGTACAGCGCGTTGGCGCTATGTGTATTGGCTTGACGAGCCCGAACAGTTATTCGATTTAGAGAATGATCCGAACGAGCTCAATGATTTGGGCCGCGAAGCGCTGTACGCCAGCACGCGCGAAGCTTTACGCACGCAGTTGCTTGAGGCGCTCGCGCGGCGTAAGCGACGCGTCACGATGTCTGATGAGGCCGTTGAGCGCGGCACCAACGCGCATAAGCGCGCGGGCGTTTTTTTTGGACAATGGTGAGATAGGTTTAGATTGGAGTGTTCACGCTGATAGGTGCATTCAGAAATACAAAGGGATTTAGAAACTGTCTTCGCCAAAATAGCGTTTGATCGATTTCGCTTAGCGAGGCCTCTTCACAAACCCCTTGCCAGGCGTGCTCAATGATTTTGACTTGCTGATTGACAATGCCGATGGCTTCGTGTTGATTGAGCAGAAATAGTGAGGCTGCGGCAATGCATGTGCCGACTTGACTCGTGCGATCGTTGTCGTGAATCAGCATGGCTTGCGAGGCTTGTTGACCTGTACGTGATTGAGGACACAGGTCATAAGCTGGGGTCAGTGTTAGTTGCTGTCCATCCCAAAACGCGGCATGGTTGCGCGCGTGATCATCGGTATTACCGCACAAAATATTGAAAACAATTCTTGAGAAAAGCTCTCGCAGAGTGGCCTTTGGATTTGAAAATCGGTGCCGAATAATTTCTGCGAGGTTTTCGTAACTGGCGTAGGCCGCCATCATCTCGTCGAGCTCGAGTATCGTCAGCGCAGACACCATCGCGTGCCTCTGCCAACTTTCGTCGCGCCATGTTCTGTCAAAGCGTTCAATTAACAACACGTCTTTACCCAACGCGCGCCGTAAATGTACGGGTGCCACATTTAGCCCAACTTTTTCGGCGAGGCGCATCGCGATAAATTCTGCTTTGACGACGCTGTACAGATCGTTGCTTGCAGAAAACTTAGCGATGTACTTGTGCTCATCATCGTTAAGCATCACTTTTGGTCTGGCCCCGCCCAGCGAAGTGCCGTGCAATAAGGCCTGGTCAAGTTCGGAGGAGAGCGGCATGCCGCGATCGACTTTTTCGGCCGCTGTTAACAGTTCTTCAAGGGTGGGTTGCGGTGTGTGTCTTGCGACATATTGCGTCGCAGAGTGTTGAAAATCTAGTGCACCGATTCTGTCAGAGCCTGACTCAAGCAAATAGGTCAATTCGCTGAGTTCAATCTGTGAAGGATCCACCCCCGCTGTGCCGAGTTTGCGGTTAATGAGCACACGCCGTCCCCAGGCATCTGGTGAGGCGTCTCGGATACAACTGGGCATACCCATCAGCGGTAATAGTGGTTGTGACCCCGGGCGCAGCGGTAGTTCGGGCGCATATAAGGCGATCGCATTGTCTCGGGCGAGATAGCTTCGACCATAGTTGAACACTAACTGTTGGCCTTGTTGTGAGAGCAGCCCCGCTACGACTGGTTCGGTGGCCTGTGGTAGCCAGACCCAGACGTAGGCCTCTGAATACTTAGTGCCGATTTCAGAAGTCATCTTTGACTTCTTTGGCGATGGTTCTAACTGCTTTAGGGAGTAATGCCATTTTTTCTTGGTGTAAGCCGAGGTGGGAGGCAAGCTGCCTGGCGTCTTGCTCAAATAGGGGTACTCCACAAATCGTGGCGACCTCGAAGACGGCACCAATTGAACAGCTTGGGTCGCCTCGCTCAAGGCGCTGAAGAAGAGCACGTGAGATGCCAGCGCGCGCAGCCAAGTCGGACGTGGTCATGGATTTTTTGATACGGGCTTCACGCACGAGTTGCCCGAGCAGCTGCAGTGCATTGCTGCTGTGATGCGAAATAGGGCGTGAAACTGGTTTAACCATGTTGATTTAGGGCAGACTCATCAGCCAAAAGGTTAGGCTGTTATTTGAAATTTGGATGAGTCAGTTTCGCATAGGCATAGCCTAAAATCAATAATTTTGACTCATTAATGAATCATTAAAGACATTATGACTCATTAATGAGTCATTTGTATAAAAGTTTCACGAATGCACACTGCCGCGATAAACGTGTGATTTTGTCCGGCATGACACTCTATCTCTTAAGCGTCGTCGTCATTGCGCTTTAAAGTCGTGCCGCTCCATCAGCCAAGACACCACAAAGCCAGCCACCAAACCCCAAAACGCTGAGCCGATATTGAAGAGGCTGACATCCGCGACTGTCACCAACAGGCTCACAAGTGCGCCCAAGGTAAATTTGCCCGAACCAAACGAGGTGACAAAGGCGCTTTGCAGCGCGCGCAACATGGCGAGCCCCGCTAACACCATAATGAACGATTTAGGGGTTGCCAACGTGAGGTTGGTGAACGTTGGTGCGAGCACCCCAAAGACCAAGGCTAGGCAACCGAAGGCTAGCGCCCCAGTGTAGTGACGGGTTTTTTCGCCAGATGAGCTGATCAGGGCATTTGTTGGGCCGGTTAGGCAAGAGCTCACGGCACCCACACTGGCGCTTAAGGCTGCACCGATGCCGCAGGCAACGGCAATCATGGTGATGGGGGGCTCGTGCCCAGCTGCCTTGAGCACGGCGACACCCTGCCCATTTTGTACCACTAACACCGTGATGGTCAGTGGAATCACGAGCTCTAGCATTGCGGTCCAAGACCAACTTGGTGTTTGTAAGACGGGCTGGGCGAAGCCAAGAGCACCTACGTCGCCAAGATTTAGACGGCCCAGTATGGCGATCATGATTGCACCCACTAACAACGCGGCAATGACCGGCGGCATCCGCCGCCCGAGCGCCGGGATTGCGGAGCATAAGAAAAATACTAGCACCATGGGGGCAGCAATCGCAGCATCACGATCAAGCGCGTGAATGACATCTAAGCCAAAGTGCAGAAAGACCCCTGCGACCATCCCCATGACGATTGGCATGGGTAACGCAGACATGATGCGCTTGACGAAACCGCTGAGCCCAAGCAACAGGATCAGTAGACTGGTGGCATAAAACGCACCAATCACGGCAGAGAAAGGTAAGTGCTGTAAGGCCGGGCCCACTAAAACGGTGCCAGGAATGGTCCAACCGAAGGCCAATGGCATTTGATAGCGCCAGCTCAAGACCAGCGTGAGCAGACCATTCACTAGAAACACACCAAACACCCACGAAGCAAGTTCTGCAGATGTCAGCCCGCCTCGCGTACCGACTGAAAGAATCACCGCGAAAGGCCCTGTTGCCGCGAAAATAAAACCAATCAGGCCGTTGGCGAGATTGTTGACGCTAAGGTCTGCCAACACCTGGCGTACGCTCGCACGTGGTATTGGAGGACGTTCGATTGGAAAAAACAAGACGTGCACCTGTTTGGGCAAAACCTAGAAAACAGAGCTTAGCAGTGCGCGCGCCAAACAGAGCCGGTTACAACAGACTTTATGGGCATGATTGGCATAACTATTGCTTGAGAATAACGGCGTAGAGTGACACGAATGACGTGCGACATGCCTAAATTTGACTGCTAGACTTTGATTATAAAAAAAACGTTGTGAATGACCTAAATCAATTAAGGTAGCGTTTAGTCTACTTCTGTGGCGAACAAAATGTCTGAACAAGAATTTGATGTGCACCAGACCCATAGCATTGAGCGTTGGGATCGCAATCAGTTGATTGTGCAAAGCGCCGGCCGTGGATGGTCGACGCTTTATGCGGCAGTGGCAACCGTCAACAGTTGGTCTGGCATATTGACGCCGACTGGTCACTACTGTATCGGGTTTTGTTTACGGGGGCCTGCTCAGTTAAGTGTGAGGTTGGCGAGTCAACCCGATGTACAAGAAGCGACATTGTCTCCTAGGCGGTTTTTGATTATTCCGGCGGACGAGGCGTCGCAGTGGAATCGTCGCGGTTCATCAGAAATGTTGATGCTCTATTTAAAGAAGGAACTCATCGATACGGTCAATAAAGATGTGTTTGGACGCTCGCGGGTGAACCTGGTGATTCGACTGGGCGCCACTGATCCGCTACTAGAGCAGCTTGCTCTGGCGGTATTAGAGGCCTTGCAGAATCCGAGCTTGGCGACCACACCCGTCTTTGTTGAAACATTGGCGTATGCGTTTGCTGCACAGTTGCTCAAAGCGCACTCTGTTGACGCTGAGCAAGACCCCCCGACCTTGGCCTGTTACGAAAATTTTCGCTCTAATATGGCACGCGTTCAGGATTTTATCGATCGCTCACTTGGCGAAGACTTATCTCTTGAAATAATTGCTAACCAGGCAAACATCAGTGTGTGTGGTTTAAAGCGTTTGTTTCAAAGACATCACGGAACCTCACCCCATCGGTATTTGCTCGAACGTCGCATCGCGAAAGCCGCCAGGTTTTTAACCGAAACCGAATTACCGATTGCAGAGGTGGCTTTAGAAACAGGCTTTTCAAGCCAAAGCCATTTTGCGACAGCGTTTAAAAAGAAAATTGGCTTATCGCCAAAGGCTTATCGCGAGGCGAGGGGTTCGACACTTAGTAGGAGCCAGGGCGCTTTTAATGTTGAGCAAGCCCTTGTGTAAAAGCGCCAGACTTATAGGGTTGAGGCTAGCACGGTGGAGGCCGACGAGCGGGCACGACCCCCGCTGGCAATCTCTTAAAGTCAGTTGATGTCCGCATGCCGCTCTCAACGCCGGCGGGCGAATACACGGCTAAAATCTTAACTGGCTCCCAACCGTTATTCATTGTCGAATGAAATGCCTTTTTAGGGATTGTGACTAAATCCCCAGCGCGGACAGTTTGATATTGTGGCTCGCCTTCAATAAATTCAATCATCATCTCGGCCTCGCCCGAAATAATAAAGATCAATTGATCTGCGTCTAGATGTTGATGACGGGCGTGCCCCTGACCCGGATCGAAATAAATCGAAACAGCGCTCAAAGACGCGACGCCCGTAACCGCTGGCTCGGATAAAACTTTGCCGACGACCCAGTCAGAAACAATTGACTCGACCTCGTGCGGGCTGACAGCAACTGGTGGACAACTCATGAAAATACTCCTGTGGGAACCAAAAGGGTTTGATATCAGTGATTCGGCGATCGTTATTTAGCTAAGCCACACGATCACGAATGATTTGTGGGACTGGTACGCTATTTTTAAATGAAGGCCGAAGCTCTAGTCGGTCAGAATACATGGCAAGATTAGGATAGGTTTCGCGCCATGGTTTAGCGGGCCACCGTACGCTCAAGTAACGCAGCAATGTTCCCGAGGCAATATCAGCCAGGGTGAAGGCGTCATCATGACAAAATTCTTTTTCGCCAATTGCTGTTGATAAGTATCTAAGCGCACCATCAACTTTTCGTTGTTGGCGATCAAACCAAGGTTGGCTTTGTTTGTCGGGATCGCGTGCGATTTCAAAAAACATTTGCACTAAAGCATCGCAGGCACCATCAACGATCACCTCGAAACGTTTGACCGCCAAAATGCCATCTACATTGGTCGGAAATAGGGGGGTCGCTGGATGTTTGTACTCAATCCATTCGTTGATATATCGAGATTCGAAAACACTCGAACCATCGGGACAAATCAAGACAGGTAGTTTTTCTAAAGGATTGTAGAGGGGTGTCTGCGTATCTGAGTTCCAAGGCACCTCGGTGACCAATTCGAACGGTATGCCTTTCTCTGCCAATTGAATTCTGACCTTTCGCGCATAAGGGCTCGGCGTGGCGCTGATAAGTTTATACATATGTCTCCTATGGCTTGGGGGTGTAAAAATCTTCGGCACGATGGCATGCAACTTGATGGCCATCTGCTCGACTGATAAGCGGTGGTGCGACAGAAACACATATTGGGATTTTATGCACACAACGCGTATGAAAATGGCAGCCAGTAGGACGGTCAATTGGATTAGGGACCTCTCCTTGTACCAAGGTGCGACGCCCGCGGCGGCGAGTTGGATCGGGCAGAGGGGCGGCATCGAAAAGCGTATGCGTGTATGGATGCAGAGGTT
>CAMCII010000167.1 GCA_945874505.1 Bordetella parapertussis
ATCCCCAGTCGCATACCGACTGTTAACAGCGTGAGCAGCGAAGCGCCAGCGACGATGTTCCAGCCAAAATACCAACTACTGACTTTTGCCTGCGTCAACATACTCTCCGAGTTTGCCCTGCTTAAACATCTACTGCTTCTACAACAAGGCGTCAGAACGACTAACGCGCAACATCATCAGCATAAATGGTAATCGACTAACCAGCAGCCAACGTACTGTCCATAAACGGGACCAGAGACACTAGCACCCAAGATACTGAACGTGAATGGTACTAGTGCGACCCGCGTTCGAGCCATTCGAGCATCACTTGCGCGCATTCTTTAGCATGCGAAAACGGTAAGCCATGACGCGCATGGTTAAACACGTGAAACTCAGACTGCGGCAACTTGCTGTGCATTTCAGCCATTTGATCGACCGCAATAAACGGACTGCCATCGGCGTGTAATAGCAGAACTGGTAGATTCACTTCACCCAACTTGGGGCCAAGATCCGCGCCTACCAATATATCTCGCGCGACGATAATCGACTCGATGGGATGAGCACCTTGTTGCTTCTCGTACCAGGCGCGCTTGGCAGGTGACATCTTGGCGTCATCATGAAACCGCCGCGGCATCAGGCGTTTTGACCAGGCTGGCCCGCCCTGTTCTTTGAGCAAAGTATCCCACTCAACGACATTTTGAATTACGCCACCGCGAAATGCAGTATTGGTAAGGGTCAACGAGTGCAAACGCTCAGGATGTTGCAGCGAATAGGCGAGCGCCGCAGTGCCTCCGATTGACTCGCCTACCAAGTGAAACCGCTCAACACCAACCGTATCACCGACAAGCGAGATATCTTTTATTAATTGATCAAACGTGAGATCGCCAGCAGGTTTGGCCGTTGATCGACCAAAGCCGCGCATATCAAAACGCGCGATCCGATAATTCAACCCAAGCACCGGCAGCCACTCGGCCCAAATTTCGGTATTTGCGCCAACACCATGATGAAAAATAATCGTTTCAGGTTGCTCAACCCACTCTGGGGTCATATCCAAGACGTTGTAATACAACGAATCAACAAAACCTTCTTTAAATTGCATACCAATGCTCTCTATAAAAATGGTGCCCGATCTTTAAAATTTCGAGCGCCGTGCTGCGTGTACCTCATGAGCCTCATTCGCCCTGCGAGCCTTGTTAGCTTCGTTCGTTTCAGTTGCTCGGTTTGTTCGGTTTGCTCGGTTTGCTCCGCTATCCCATCACTCGTTGCTGAAAATCCAAAGCAGCGGCGCGCAAGGCCTTACCTAAAATTTTGTAATCAATCGCATGAACAAAAAAATCGATTTGACGATTTTTCCACGTTTCGATTTCATTGAGTTCGTTGACGTAGACGCCCACTTTAATCTGCCTTGCTTGCGCAGCAACGATGATGCGGCTCACTGCGTCTTGAATGGTAGGATGAGTTAACTGCCCGTGCAGCCCGTACGAAGAGGCCAAATCCGCAGGCCCCGGCATCAGCCAATCGACCGAGTTCTCTTCAAGCACTTGTCCGATGCGCTCGACACACGTTCGATCTTCAACCAAGCCAACTGACAAAACATTTTTATTTGATAGTGCAGCGGCCTCGGCAAAAGGTCTTTGCCCGTAGCCCGCAATCTGCACTCCAGTGCAGGTGGCACGATTACCCTCAGGCCAGTATTTCATAGATTGCACAACACGATTGGCGCGCTCATCGTGACCAAGGTGTGGAATCATCAAACCTTCGACACCCGCATCTAACAAGCGCGAACCATCGGCATAGTTTGCTGCGCCCAGTCTGACAAGGGAATGGATCCCTGCAGCCGCGCAAGCCCGCACATGCGTCTGTACGATGCGCAAATCATTGAGCGCATGCTCGGTATCGATAATCACAAAATCGTAGCCAGCCTCGGCGTACAACTCAGAGATATTCGAGTCGCTCGAAAAAATGAAACTCCCAAGCAAAGGTCGCTTGGTCAGCATTTTTTCTTTTAGACTAGGCATCGTCATCTTGAGTGACCGACCATTACATGTGCGAAAACATCTTACGGCCTTGAACTGGCATATCAGCCACTAAGATCGTGCCAGTTTTTGACTCAGTAATAAAGAGTTGCTTATTGTCTTTGCCACCGTAAGCGCAGTTCGTAACTAACTTGCCGGTCGGCGAGTTAATGCGCAACATCGGCTCGCCCAAGGCGCTAAAGAGCCACACCACACCTAAGCCAACGTGACAGACTGCGAGATTATTCTCAGCATCAATGGCCATACCATCAGGGCCAAAACCACCCGTCATCTGAATTGCCATGCCCGTTTTACTGGTTGTACCGTCTTTCATAAGAGGCACGCGCCACACACAGTTAGCACGGGTGACGGCAAGCATCACGATGTTTTCATCGCCATTGAGCACCAGTCCATTTGGGCTAGGGATGTTATTCAAAATGCAATCGAGCTGCCCGTTTGTGCGTAAGCGATAAAGTCGACCACTTGGATCATGCAATCCGGTCTGGCCTTGATCGGTAAAGTAGATATCGCCTTGTGCACCAAAAAACAAATCGTTCAAACCACGAAAACGCGTTAACAAGGGGCGATCATAAAAGGGCTCAATCTTGCCTGTATTGACATCCAACACCATCAGACCGTGTTTATGATCCGTAATAAACGCGCGACCATCTCGGTGAAACTTCAAACCATTTGGCTCGCCGTCGTACTCAACAACCACGCTGATATCGCCACTCGGTGTGATTTTAAACACTCGGCCAAAAGGGATGTCGGTGACAAACAAATTGCCCTGCCGGTCAAACGACGGCCCTTCAATAAAGTGAGGCGTTTCAGCGCCATGAAACTGCACATCTGCAAAGGCAGAGCGCTGGCCTACTTTTGAAAGTCTGTCTGGAATCTTTGCGAAAACGCGGGCTTCTACTGCGGGGGGGGCTGCAAACATGGTTCTTCCCTTATAGGTATTCTGACTGTTGGGCCGAGGCGCTGAGCACCTCTTTATTTGTCTCCGGCTCGCTACCTTTTTACTAGTCACCGGTACAGGTGTCAAGCAAGGCTTTTGACATGCGCCGTGATTATGCTAACTTGTTGAACAACAAAAAATCGGAGTCTGTTATGTCGGGCTTGCAAATCACGCCATCTGAACAATATCCCTTCGGATGTCGCATCGAGGGTGTCAACATCCGAGCCGGCGTGGATGATCAGACCGCTCAGCACATTAGTGACGCTCTGAATCAGTACCTGGTTGTCTGCGTATCGGGCGAGCCTTACGACTCTGAACAGCTGGTGAACTGGGCCAAAAAAATTGGACCACTTGAAATCAATATTTCGAAGGCCTTTCAGAACGCTGCGTACCCGCAAGTCATGACCTTATCAAATGTACTAATCGACGGCAAACCGCAAGGCTTAGCAGACGCGGGGCAAGAATGGCATACCGATATGTCTTACAACCGGATCTCAGGACGAGCCACCATTTTGCATGCGCATCAGGTGCCTGTTAAAGACGGACGCCCCCTGGGCGATACGGCATTTCGCAGCATGTATGCAGCATACGAGGCGCTGCCCCCAACTCTCAAAGAAAAACTCGATTCCCTTGAGGCTGTCCATGATTTTGAAAATCTCTGGACGCATATGCTTGCCCGGCCGGGTTCAATGCGCAAACCTTTTACGGATGCGCAGCGCAAAGAAAAGCCGCCGGTTGTCCATCCTGTTGTCTTACGCCACCCTTGGACAGGCCGTAAATGCATTTACGTGAACCGAGGCTTAACCACCAAAATTTTAGGCCTGCCAGAGCAAGAGAGTCGCGACCTGCTTGATTTTTTGTTTACGCATCAAGAGCAAGCACAATTTGAGTATCGCCACCAGTGGCGAGTGGGTGACACCCTGATGTGGGACAACTGTGCAAGCATCCATTTAGCGACCGGTGGCTATAGTGCCGATCAGCCAAGAGTGATGATTCGCACACAAATTCTGGGTGATGAAACCCGCTATCGTAAAGAAAATGCCTCGTTAGGCGCTCGTATCCTTAACACACTATAACTACCCTTTTCACCATCCCTTATCGAGATCGCTCATGCACACAAACCGTCTGTTCGCATCGCTTGCTCTGGCCTTTAGCCTGCCACTCAGTGCCCCTTTTATCACGGCACAAGCACAAGAGTTTCCATCACGTAGTTTGCAAGTCATTGTTCCGTTTACTCCGGGCGGGCCAACTGATGCCATCGCACGCGTGGTTAGCCGCGAATTGAGCCGACTGACTGGGCAGCCCGCGGTTGTCGAGAACCGACCCGGCGCGGGCGGTAATGTCGGCAGCGCACAGGTAGCTCGCGCTGAGCCTGATGGGTACACAATGATTGTGAACGGAGGTTTAACGCACACGTTAAATCCTCAAATCTTTGCCAAAACCAGTGGCTATACACTCAAAGACTTTACAGCCGTTGCGGCCTTTGCAAAAAGCCCCATGGTGCTCACGGTGAACCCTGATTTAGGTGTCAACGACGTGCAGCAACTGATCGCCCTCGCAAAGTCAAAACCCGGTGGTTTGTCGTTTGCCTCGGGTGGCCAGGCGAGTAACCCGCATATGGCTGCTGAATTGTTTAGAGACAGTACGCAAACGAACATGCTACATATCCCCTACAAAGGAACAGCTGACTCGGTCAAGGATATCGTCAGTGGGCGCGTACAAGTCGGCTTCTACAGCCCTCAAGTAGCAGAGCCCTTGATTCAAGCCGGGCGACTTAAAGCCTTAGGCGTCACCTCAACCACGCGCATCAAAGGTTTAGACAAAATCCCGACGATCGCCGAGCAAGGGGTCAAAGATTTTGTGTTTGAATCGTGGTACATCATTCTGGTGCCAGCCAAAACACCGACACAAGTCGTCAACAAACTGAATCAGTTGATTAACCAGGCCTTAGACACTCCCGAGACCCAGAAAGCTTTCTCTAATATTGGTCTGGACGTGATTCATGCCACACCCGCGCAGACCGAGGCGAGGATCACCGCTGAACAAAATAAATGGGGCGAGCTTGTTAAAAAAATCGGCTTGCAACTCGACTGATCAAGAATCTGAACCTTCCCCGCCTCGGTTTTGCAAAAGCACGACCCTAGGTGGGATGACCCACGACAGAGCTGAGAGGCCTGACGTTGCAAAGACGGCCGAAAAAAAAACGACCCGAAAGGTCGTTTTGTACTTGGTGGGCTGGGCGAGACTCGAACTCGCGACCAACGGATTAAAAGTCAGCGTTATTGCCTAACAACGCCAAGGAGGTACAGCGAAACCATCCCATTCACCGTGCATATTGTAGCCCCCCCTGCGCATCACCCGCAGCCAGTAACTCCTGTGCATCGTCAGAGATATCCTGTACGACAAATTCCTCAAGTTCAATGTTCAAATCAGACTCCAAGGTTGTGGGTTATCGGCGCAGCAGGCGCTGACACCAGTTAAAGGCAGTTTAAAAATGCCAAATTCTATTTTTGGCCAATGTTTAATGCGTGTCAACCGTTATTTGCAGTATTTGTGAGTGACTGCGAGTGTTGGCTAAGCTCTTGGCTGCCCACGCAATCATTTTTTTGCAATACTTCAGCATACCTAATCACGGGCCTAAGCCCAACCAAATCGCTACTTGATTTTTTTCTTGCTTGTTTTTTTCACTACTGCTTTGGACTTGTTTTCATCTCAGTCGTAACGCCTGTCAACCACACCAGCTGCCTCAATCAGCTATCTGCTCTGTTCGCCTCGCAACTGATGTGCTGCTTTGACAGCGTCTAAGTGGCTGTAGTGTTGCTCAATCATGCCTACGCTTGTACCGATTTGCAAAGATAATGTGTGAATCTCAACCTTGTCGATTTGCAGTGCAATGGTTGCATAGGTATGACGCAGTCTGTACAAAACTCTTCGCTTGCCAGTCAGCTCGTTCAAGTAGGTTGTAGCGGTAGCGATACGCTGCCGTGCCGCCATTGTTTTTCCGTGTTTTCAACAGCTTACAAGTGGCACAAAAAAACAGCAATCGGTGTGTAAGTAGTGTGTAGGTAGAGCAACAGACAAAAAAAAATGACTCACTGTTAAGCAAGTCATTGATTTTCAAAAAAACTTGGTGGGCTGGGCGAGACTCGAACTCGCGACCAACGGATTAAAAGTGGAAAACTCTGGTTTTTACTGTTGTAAATCAATGACATAATTTTGGTGTGTAGCTAAGTGTGCTGGTCAGCTAATATTTTTAGTGGTTATTTTTCTTAAGAAAACTAAGTCACACAACTAATTACGAGTCAATCGCGACTCAGTTAGCAAAAGTTAAGCTACGCCGATCAATTCGTAAAAAACTATTTCTTAAACCATGACGCAATTCCAATAAAAACACCTAAACAACCAACAATTGCTCCGCCAATAACCAACATACTGGCTAATTCCGTACCTAAAGATTTTTGAGCAAAAATACCACCAAAAATAGCCAACAAGGAAATGCCGAGAAGAACTTTAGACATAGAAGCCCTTTAATGACAAACGAAGTTTTTAATAATCTTCAAAGCACTTCAGAGTAGCATTTAATTTTTGACTCAATCGACCGCTAGCATTAAGACCTCAGTGTCCATAGAAAAAAACCAATAAATAACAGTATGAAACAGCCCTCATCCAACTGCCCACTATGACGATCAACGAAGTCACTCACAGACTGAAATCGTTCATTGCCACTGTCAGATGCGTCGTACCTAAGTCTGGCACTGTCACAACAAAGGTCGGAATTCAATCTGATTCACTCACAAATGCTCGTCATCTGCTATCACAACAGTTCGGTGCTCAAAACATTCTGTCTGTCACGCGAGATAATTGACTCATAACACCTATTTTTCAACTCAGCGCTATCAATCCACTCCTTGTTAATTAATAGCGTAATTTTTGTCTCTTATATGTTTTGCGTCCAAACTATTCCTTTACAAAGCTACTTACCTTTACTAAACCGAAATAGGTAGCTAGTTACATGCGCGATACAAGTGAATGACAGATCTCTGACCTTTAATGACTACTAAAATTCTCTAGCCACATAACTTAGAAAAAATAGACTGAATGCCCGAACGTTTCTTTTTATCAAAAACTGAGCTCCATTCAGCATTGACATTATTAGTTTTAATTAGACCCTTACCCATCGAGCCCGAGAACGGAAAAGATGAAAACAATCTACTTTCTTTAGTTGCGCAATTTACCTCTTCGTCGTAACCATAAGACAGATAACTGTAGTGTCCATCCCGTCTACCACCATACGGAACTGGTTTGTCATAGTTGTAAAGTAAAGTAAATCTAAAGCCTTGATTGGTTCTCCGTAAAGTTGAACTATCTATATACAACTCATGCTCAGAATTTTTATCAACCAATTGCCAATTGGCATATACATTAGAAGACAGTAGCGTCAACAAAAACAATAAGAATTTCATTTCCACTCCTGATCGCTAAATTCTTTGATTGAATTCAAGGTATATGTCGTAAAGGTCTTTAGCTAGTTTCGCGTAAGTCTTATTCACTCTTGTTTTGCTCGTATGTGTATACCTATCTACTAATACATTGCCGTCAATGCTGCGTAAAGCTCCCTTTTTGCCAGCCTCATCTTTAACGATATCAATTCTTCTCTGTAAATCCGGCGGTAACTCTTTGCTATTCATTTTGTCTAGCATTAAACAAGCTACTGTCACTCTACTTCTAGCATCACCCTCTCCGCATACCAGAGCATTGACGCATTCCCAAAGCTTAGTATTTTTAATAAGCATCTAATTTTTCTAAAGAGTTCGTAGTCATTTCCAATCGTAATCGTCGCTGTGTAGACGGTCAGTAGATACAATCAGCTTGCTCTGTTATTGATTAAACAC
>CAMCII010000168.1 GCA_945874505.1 Bordetella parapertussis
GTGGCTTGGTCTCAATTCTTGTACCCGTTGGCGTTCACAACGTCATCCGACCAATTGGTGTTGCCAGTCGGGATCGTGACCACTCTCATTAAAGGCGATGTCTATAACTGGGGGCAGATTATGGCGGGTGCCTTGTTAGGGGCTGCGCCACCTTTGGTGATCTACGCTTTTTTGATGGATTACTACATTGCCGGGCTGACGGCTGGCGCTACAAAAGGATAATCAAATGGCTCAGGTCAAGTTGCAGCAACTCGTTAAAAACTATGACGATACGCCGGCGGTTCGCGGCATTAATTTAGAGATTGCCGATAAAGAGTTTTTAGTCTTAGTCGGGCCCTCAGGTTGCGGCAAAAGTACGACCCTTCGTATGATCGCTGGGTTAGAAGACATTACGAGTGGCGACATTTTGATTGGCGATCACGTGGTGAACGATGTACCGCCCAAAGATCGAGATATTGCGATGGTCTTTCAAAATTATGCGCTGTACCCGCACATGACAGTCTTTGAGAATATGTCGTTTGGCTTGCGTCTAAAAAAAGTACCCAAGCCTCAGATCGCAGAGCGCGTCAACGCGGCGGCCAAGATTCTGGATATTACAGAGCTCTTGCAGCGTAAACCAAAACAACTTTCGGGTGGACAGCGTCAACGTGTAGCGATGGGGCGAGCCATTGTCAGAGACCCGAAAGTATTTTTATTTGATGAGCCTTTATCAAATCTAGACGCCAAGCTGCGGGTGCAGATGCGTACCGAGATTAAACGCGTGCATCAGAAAGTCAAGACAACAACTGTGTATGTCACGCACGATCAGGTCGAGGCGATGACACTGGCCGACAGGGTCGTTGTGATGAATGCTGGGCGCATTGAGCAAGTCGGTACCCCCCAAGAGCTTTATCATTTTCCGGCGACTAAATTTGTAGCGGGCTTTATTGGTTCGCCTTCAATGAACTTCATCCCTTGTCGGCTTGAAGAAGGTTTGGGTGAGTTGCGGTTGCGTCTGACCGATCAAATCGCCTTTCCGGTGCCTCAAGAAAAGGCAGCACGCTATCGCGACCATTTAAGCAGTACGTCATTACTGTTTGGACTGCGCCCTGAACACATCGTCGAAGAGCGTCCGCACCGTGAGCCCGGGCACCATAGCTTTGAAGTCTTGTTAGAGGTCACAGAGCCCATGGGGATGGAGACCATGGTGTATTTTTTCATTCAAGGTGTTGAAGTGTGTGGCAGAGTGAACCCGCTTGCCGGTGCCAAAGATGGGCAATCGATCACCTTAGTTGCTGATCTGACTAATATGCATTTGATAGACGAGGTGTCCGGCAAAGTGCTTTGACGATCTGTGAAGTCAGCTAAGACCATGCTGACTTCACCGCAGTGTTGATCGCAAGCCTAAGACATCATTTTTGAGGGCAACCATGTCGCCACTCCAGGCACATACCAAAGTAGCGTGACTGCGAGAACCAACAGAATAAAGAACGGAAGGGCCGCTCTAGACACGAAGGCCAGACTTTTTCCTGTCATACTTTGTAGCAAAAATAAATTCATTCCGACAGGCGGGGTGATCAGCGACATTTCAACCACCAATACCAAATAGATCCCAAACCAAATCAAGTCGATACCGGCGAGCTTGATCGCCGGAAGGATGATTGAACTCACGATCACAACGATCGAGATGCCGTCGATAAAACAACCCAGAATAATAAAAAGTACTGTTAAACACGCGATCAGTTGCATTGGGCTCAGATTCATTCCCGTGATCCATTCTGCAAGCAACCTAGGCACCCCAGAATAGTCCATGGCTAAGCCCAAAAAGGCTGCGCACGATAAGATCAGCGCGATCATGCAAGAGGTTTTCATTGCGCTCATGATCGAGTCGCTGAGAGAGCTCCAGGTCAGTGCGCCAGACAACGCAGCAAGAATCAGGCTACCCAACACACCCACCGCCGCTGCTTCGGTTGCCGTGGCAATGCCCAAATAGATTGAGCCGATCACAGCCACGATCAGGCTGATGATCGGCATTAGACGCAGCGTTGAGACAATTTTTGTTTTTAGACTGACTTTTAAATCATCAGGCGGCACTTTAGAGGGATTCAACAGCGCCCATAGCGCGATGTAACCAGAAAACAGAATCACCAAGGCGAGGCCCGGCAGAATACCGGCGATGAAGAGCTTGGGAATCGATTGCTCTGCCGCAACGCCGTAGACAATCATAATGATCGAGGGGGGGATCATCAGACCAAGGGTTCCAGAGCCCGCAAGCGAACCAATCGACATGTAGGGGTCGTAGCCACGCTTGTTGAGTTCGGGTAAAGACATACGCCCAATCGTGGCGGCTGTGGCCAATGACGAACCAGAAACAGCGGCAAAGATGCCAGAGCCAACGACATTGACATGAAGCAGGCGCCCCGGTAACCGGCCAAGCCAAGGCGCGAGCCCTGCGAACATATCTGCCGAGAGGCGGGTGCGAAATAATATTTCACCCATCCAGATAAACAAGGGCAGCGCCGTGAGCGTCCAACTCGAACTTGCCCCCCATACCGAGGTTGCAAATACTGCGCCAGGGCTTGCTTGAGAAGATAGCGCAATGCCAATTACACCTACAAAAGCAAGCGTGAGTGCAACCCATAGCCCCGTGGCTAGTAAAAGAAACAAAAATACGATCAGGGCAATCGAAAGTAGTGCGCTATCCATCTCTTTACTCCGCCTGGTTTGATTGCTCGGAGGCAAGAAAGAATTTGTCTTCGTGTTGTGTGATGGTGGCACAGAGACCATCCACACACGAAATCAGAAAGATCAACATCCCAAGTAGCATCCCCATCTGCGGGATCCAAAGAGGGATTGGCACCATGCCAGGTGTTTTTTCATCAAAGTCAAAAGACTCCCAGGTCATGTGTCCAACATGAAAGGTCAAATAAGCCAAAAGCCCGACAGCCATCGCCAGGCAAAGCACGTCATACTTTCTTTTTGTAGAGGGTGTAAAGCGATCAATCAGCAACGTGACGCGAACATGTATCCGGTCTCTGAAGGTGGCAGCGAGCCCTAAAAATGACGAGGCAATCATGCAATAGCCGGCAAATTCATCTGCAGATTTGACTGCGATGCCGAATTGACGACCAAACACATTGGCAATAACAAACACGGCGATCAGCACAAAAAACACACCTGCTAAAACGCCTGCACCGTCATAGATTCGATTCAGAACAGCACGCATGCAAGCCTCTTATTAAGGTGAGTATTTATTGCGCATTTCAGAATACGTTGACAAATTCGATAGTTTCATGAAACGATGACTAGTGTCAACGCAGATTGACGTAGAGTGCTCGATGGTTGAGTCGGGCGTTTATTCTTATTCAAACAAATATCGGAGACAACATGAAACAAGCAAGTCTACTAGGCATTTTCATGTCGCTGGCGATGGCGCTTTGTGTAAACGCACAAGCGCAAATCAAATGGGACATGGCCACCCCTTATTCAGATTCGAACTTTCACACTCAGAACATTCGTTTGTTCGCAGAGGATGTGAAGAAGGCGTCAGGCGGCAAGATTGAAATTTTAGTGCGCTCGAATGGCTCAATGTTCAAGATGCCAGAAATCAAACGTGCCGTGCAATCTGATCAAATCCAGCTTGGTGAAATTCTTCTGTCGGCTTATGCAAACGAAGATCCCATGTTTGAGGTGGACACCATTCCGTTTCTGGTTCAGGGCTATGACCAAGCCAAGAAGTTACATGCGTTGAGTAAGCCGTATATTGAGGCACGCTTGCGCAAAACGCGTTTGGTACCGTTGTTCTATGTGGCGTGGCCAGGGCAGGGCATCTTAAGTAAAGGCGCGTTTGCAAAAGTCGAAGACATGAAAGGCTCGAAGTTTCGCGCCTCGAGCCCCACGACCGCTAGCTTTGCCACACTGACTGGCGCCGTGCCCGCAATCATTCAGTCGGCAGAAATTGCTCAGGCTTTTTCGACGGGCACTGTTGATTCAACGATGACCTCAATCGCGACCGTTGTTGAATTACAGGCTTGGCAATTTACAAAATTTTTCTATGATGTGCGCGCGATGCATAGCCGAGATGTGGTGTTTATCAATGAAAAATCGTTTTCAAGTTTGTCAGACGATTTAAAGAAGGTGGTGCTAGAGGCCGCAGCGAAAGCTGAAACACGTGGCTGGGAAATGAGCGCCGAAGTGAGCCGTGTGGCCAATGATAAGGCGACGTCAAATGGTTTGACAATTCAGGCGGCGAACCCTGCCTTTAACGCGCAACTGCGTGAGATCGGCAAAAAGATGACGGCTCAATGGGCTGCCAAAGCGGGTGCAGATGGCGATAAATTACTGAAGTCACTCGCAGACGCAAAATAGCGCCTCGTTGGTGTTGTCATTATTCTTTAGGAGCGATTCATGAGCATTGCTGAAACCGTTTTAAAACCGCAGGTGCCGTCTGGGTGGTTAGACCCGACAAAGTTGCCCAGCAACTTGATGTCGCACTATATCGACCCCTCGAAAATGGAGTGGGCACCGTCGAAGTTTCCAGGTATCACGACCAAGGTGTTGTATGCGGATCCTGAGTCAGGCATGTCAACCATTTTGTTCAAAATGGAGCCCGGTGCGATCGTGCCGTTGCACGAGCACACTGCGATTGAACAGACCTATATGCTCGAAGGTAGCTTAGTCGACCAAGAAGGCGCTGCTCTGCCCGGGCATTTCGTGTGGCGTCCGGGTGGCCATGTGCATCAAGCCTATTCGCCAAATGGTGCCGTGCTGTTGTCGATCTTTATGAAACCTAATTTGTTTGCGAACGGCACAGAGTTCTTTGTGAAGTAGAACTGCACAGTGGCATTGTGGATGGCACGACTTTGCGACGTGCCATCCGCTTTGCGCTCTAAGACTTGTTGTGCTCAGCAACGATTCAGTTTCAAAAAAACGTTTTATACAGACTATTTCTCTTTAGACAACAGCGCCTGCTCAAAGCTTCGAATCTGATTCAACCCCAACGCATTATTCGTTTGCTCAAGCGAAGCCATCTTATCGACCCAAGCGCGTGAGTCTCCGGTTTTTTTCAAGTCAGTCAAAAAGTCATCGACAGCCTTGATGGTAAGCCTGACGGTGCTACTCGGAAACAGCGCAATCGCATAACCCATTTGTTGTAACTCTTTGGCTGAGCGCAGCGGTGTTAAACCAGTTTCAGACATGTTGGCCAATAAGGGGCCTGGCAGTTCGCGACCGATCTGCTCAAGCTCTGCAAGCGATTGCGGGCCGTCGACAAACAGAATGTCTGCACCGGCGTCTTTAAACAACATGCAGCGCTCAAGCGCTTCTTGAATGCCCATCGGGCCTCGAGCATCGGTGCGCGCAACGATCAGTGTGTCTGGATTATTGCGAGCCGCAACAGCTGCCCGGATTTTTCTGACGGCAACCTCGCGTGACTCAACAATCTTGTTATCCATATGCCCGCAGCGCTTAGGCCAAGCTTGATCCTCAAGCTGGACCGCAGCCACGCCGAGTAGCTCCATGCCTCTGACGGTACGCACCACGTTTGCCACATCGCCATAACCGGTATCGCAGTCAACGATTAGGGGGATTGTCGTGACGCGTCTGATGGCATGCACTGAATCTTCAATGTCAGCATAGGCAATCAAACCGATATCGGGCTCGCCGTAACGGGCCGCTGCTGTGGCATAGCCGCTGACGTACCCAGCCTCAAAGCTAGCCGCCTCGATTTGCCTGAGCTCGATGGGTGAGCCGCCGCCAGGGATCACCATGATCTCGGGGTTCAAGAGGCGTTTACGCAGGGACTGTGCAGGGCTCATGGATTTCTCGTCATTTGTGGGTAATATGCAAATATACTTGACATCCTCATCGCCCTGAACGGCGAGGGTTTACGCGTCAATCTCATTCATACACAGGCAGCAGTGGCGTTTGCGCGGGCTGCCTCACCAGGAGATGTCATGGGCTTTACGATGACAGAAAAAATATTCGCAGTACATGCACAATCAGGGCAGGCCCGTGCCGGAGACATTGAGATTCTCACCCCTGATGTGGTTCTTCTCAACGACACCAGCGGCACGATTACCGTCGAACAATTAAAAAAGATGGGCGTTGACCGCCTGTTTGATTCTGAAAAAGTCGTGTTGGTAGCCGACCACTTTTCACCCCCAAAAGATGTCACAAGCGCCGACGCCATTAATTTATTAAGAGGCTTTGGCAATAAGTTTGGGATTAAAAATTTCTACGAATCCGGTCGCCATGGGATCGAGCATGCGCTGTTGCCCGAGCTCGGTAAGGTTGGCCCTGGCGGCTTGATCTTTGGTGCAGATTCTCATACCTGTACCGCCGGCGCCTTAAACGCGTGCGGGGTAGGGTTTGGGTCAACCGATCTGGCGGGTGTGATTGCTACCGGCGAGCTGTGGGTCAAAGTGCCGCGCTCAATCAGGGTTGATTTCGTTGGCCAGCCCGGGCGCTTTGTCACAGGCAAAGACATCATTTTGAGCCTGATTGCAAAAATCGGTGTCGATGGTGCTTTAAATGCCGCGCTTGAGTTTGGTGGCAGCGGTTTGGCAAACCTGAATATCGACGAGCGCATGGCGATTGCAAATATGGCAGTCGAAGCGGGCGCTGATACCTGTGTGTTTGAGTACGACGAGCAGGTGGCGCAGTACATCGCACAGTCAGGATGGGCCGCTCGGCAGCCCGTCATGCCCGATGCAGATGCCGACTATCTGGCGCGTCATACGATTGATCTGCAGCAGTTGACCCCCTTGGTTGCCGCGCCGCCGTCGCCGGCGAATGGCTTACCGGTTGCCCAGGTCGCCGAAACCATCGTGCATCAAGTCTATATTGGCAATTGCTCAAATGGCACCATCACCGATTTGAGGCAGGCTGCCCAAGTTTTGAAGGGCCAGACGATTGCCCCAAATGTCAGGCTGATTGTCGTGCCCGCCACCAGTGCGATCTATCGGCAAGCCGCACGTGAAGGTCTGCTTGAGATTTTGTCGGCAGCAGGTGCTGGCATCTCGTTGCCAACCTGTGGCGCGTGCTTTGGTGGCCATATGGGGATCTTGGCGGCTGGCGAAGCCGCGATCTCTACGACAAACCGAAATTTTAGAGGCCGTATGGGTCACGCTGACGCCAAGGTATATCTGGCCAACGCCTGGGTCGCTGCGGCTGCTGCTGTTGCAGGCAAGATTGTTGATCCGCTCACCATCGCCCCGCACGCAGGCAGAGAGGAGCTTGTATGAGCGGCACAACTACTAGCGCTTCAACCACCAGCGGCTCAATCATGAGCGGCACAGCCATTAGCGGCACCACCTTGAGCGGCACCACTGGCAGCACTTCACGAAGCATCCACCTTTACGGGGCAAACATCGACACTGATGTGATTTTGCCGGGTAAATATCTAAATCTGTATACGCCCGAAGAGCTTGGCCCCCATTGTCTCGAGGGGCTTGACCCGAGTTTTATCCAGAGGGTACGTATTGGCGATGTCATCATCGCGGGCAGTAATTTTGGAACAGGCTCTTCAAGAGAACATGCCCCCATCGCCATTAAAGCTGCCGGGATCTCGTGCATTATTGCCACGAGCTTTGCCCGTATTTTTTATCGTAATGCGATCAACATCGGGCTGCCCGTTTTTGAGTGCGCAGACATCGTTGCCGCAGTAAAAAGGGGGGATACGATTGAGGCAGACATCGCGAAGGGGCGATTCACGGTTAATGGCGTAGTCTTTCAAGCCAAGCCGTTTCCACCGTACATACAAGACATTATTAACGCAGGCGGGCTTGTTCCATTTGTTAGCAGGCA
>CAMCII010000169.1 GCA_945874505.1 Bordetella parapertussis
GCGATATATAACTTCAACTTGAACTCCCTTTACTAGCAAGATAACTGAACGACCCTAAGAATTTAGTTTATATTGATACGGAGAAAGATTCACGGATTTTGTACTGTAGTGCGCGAACGCCTGAATGGTGCTGCGCTTGAGCCCATGCACTCAACCCCGCAATTGTTCTCTGAACATATCGCAACAGAACTCTCAAAATGGGAATTCCTCGTACGCGAAGCCAAAATTCAAATAAATTGAACATGACAACAATTGAAGATGCAAGACTGTTATTCCCCGGGTCTGCCGGCTGTATTTACCTCGAAAATTCGGCACGTGGCTTATTGCCGATCACAGCCCGTGATGCTGCCCTAAATTATTACGATGCCCGTGTAGCAGGCGTTGCTAAAGAAACGGACCCAGTCTTTGATGCGGAGAAACAAGCTTGCGAAAGCTTCGCCACGCTGGTGGGTGCGACACACGATGAAATCACTCTCACCCGTAACGTAACCGATGGACTAAATATCTTTGTGACAGCCTTGCCCTGGAAAGCGGGCGACAACGCGATTGTCTCAAAAGAAGTCGAGCATCCGAATGGTGTCTACGCTCTTTACAACATGAGGCAGCGTCATGGCATTGAAGTGAGAATGGTTGATGCAGGGCCCGATCTTTCGATCTCTGTTGATGCGATTGCTCAGGCGATTGACTCCCGTACACGTTTGGTCATTGTCTCTTCGGTCACATTTTCTACGGGTGCCCGCACAGACTTAGCCGACTTAGGACAACTTTGTCAGACTCGCGGAGTCACCCTGCTCGTCGATGGAGCACAATCAGTCGGCGCGCTCGACATCGACGTTCATGCACTGAGTATCGATGGCTTGGTCGTCGGTGCAAGCAAGTATCTCTGTGGCCCCTACGGGTTAGGTTTTCTGTATATTCGTAGAGCCCTTGCCGACAGTCTGCATCCTACCTATCTTGGACGCTACAGCATTGACTTGGGCAACGCTCACGAAGGAGACCAAGGAGGCAATACTTACCAACTCATGCCTGGAGCGAAAAGATTTGACTCGGGTAGCTATAACTACAGTGCGGCAAGTGCCGCCGTGGCTTCAATCAATCTATTGCAAGAGATCACTGTTCCGTTGATCGAGCAGCACGTACTGCAACTCGCAAAATTACTCGATGACGGCTTGCGGGCACTTGGGCTACCGATTTTGAGTGGCGGTAATGAGCGCCATCGTTCTCAGCTTGTCTTGATGGGGCTGCGACAGCCCACGCTTGAGCAACAACATTTATTTATCGCATTGTCTGATTTTTTTACGATAAAAAATATCCGTGTATCGCAGCGTCAAGGAAGACTTCGCTTTTCTTTTCATTTATACAATACCGGCGATGACGTTCAAACCGTGCTTGCAGCAGCCCGCGAGTGGCTGCAGGCGCAGCATATTTCTGCAACGCATTTCAAATAATAGAGGGATCGTTTGAGCACGCTAAATGCTGGTCCAAACCATTCACTTATGATCACCAGCGAACTTTAAAAGAACAAGAAGCCGTTCATGCGCCTCATCCTAGCTGCCACCTTTGCCAACCTTCCCTTTGGCACGATCTACGCTTTCAGCGTGTTTCTGAAATCGATGGAAACTATGCTGTCGCTGACACGCTCGGATATGGGCGTGATCTTTGGACTCTGTACAGTCATGTTCGCAACGGGTATGAACATCGCACCCGCGGTTTATACCCGGCTCTCGACCGGCGCAGTCCTAATGATCACCTGTGTCACTGGGACTCTTGGCTTGGCGCTAGCCTCACAAGCTCAAGGGTTTTGGTCGCTGCTCTTTGGATACGCCATCCTTTTCGGTTTAGGGGGTGGCGTCGCATTTACCACAGCCCAACAAATCGTTAACCTCGTGCCTACCAAACACCGTGGTTTGGTCAATGGCTACGTTGTAGGTTTGTATCCACTTGGGGCGATGCTTGGTGCGCCCTTGCTAGGCTGGTCGGTCGAACTGATGGGCTTGCGGCAGACTTTATTGAATTTGGGGCTAGTCGTACTGATCAGCGGCCTCATCGCAGTGTGGCTCACGGGCTTACAAAGCCACATCCCAAAAGCGAATGCCAACGCCACCACTTCGACTAACCTTGAGGCAAACAGGCAGCAATCTTATTTGGGAATCACCCAATGGCCGTTGTTTTTGAGAATCGCCATCGTATTTTTTTTAGCGGCCTCTGCCGGCTTAATGGTCATGAGTCAGTCTGCCGGCATCGTTCAGTCTTATGGCGGCGGTACTCAATTTTCGATCGGAGCGACCTCTTTCATCACAGGCATGATTGCTGCTGCACGTATCACCGGCGGCTGGCTGATGGATCGCTTTAGCCTCAGACAGGTGATGACGGCTGCTCATATTTGGTCTTTAACCGGCGCTCTGATGCTGACCCTATGGCCCAGCCCAGAAGTTGCTTTGATTGCCCTGGCAATGGTGGGGATGGGTTACGGCTTTGTCTCTGGCTCAACCGCCGGTGGCATTGGCATGCACTGGCCCACGGCCCAATTCGGCATCGTGGCCAGCAGAATATATATCGGCTGGTGCGTGGCCGCCGTGTGCCTACCGGTTTTAGCAGGGTGGCTGTTTGACTGGAGCAATACCTACCGCTCTTCAATCTGGATCGCGGCAGCAGTGAACGTAGTCGGCATCGGTTTTGCAATGCGCTTGCCTAAGAGGCCTACTCAGACGCCCACATAAATTTCCGATCGATATGAATTAAAAGAGAAGCGACTTTTGAAGTCTTTTTCTTACCGATCGGTATTACTTTAAAGAAAATCGTCTTTTTAGACTATTTTTTTACCGATCGGTTATTTTTTAGAGGAACTCAGGACGATCTATCCACACATGAGGAAGGTGAATGACGCAGAAGCCAGAGTCGTTTCGCCTTCGCCTCACTCTGCTGTAATTTTCAACTCACGTATTAGCTTGGTGAACTTGGCCGCGTCTTGCTGCAACGTCTTGGCAAAGCCCGCTGGCGTTGAAGAGACCACTTCGACACCGATCGCAGACATCTTTGTACGAACCTCTGGTAACGCAACAATACGGTTGATTTCAGTGCTTAACCGCTCGGTGATCTCTTTGGGCAGATCCTTCGGGCCAAACGCGCCGTACCAAACGACCAACTCATAACCAGGTAGGGTCTCGGCAACCGTTGGTGTGTCAGGCAATTGCGGCGATCGAGTGCTTTCAGTCACCGCAAGTAACTTGAGTTTGCCAGATTTCACATGCGGCAAGGTTTGTGTGCCAGCACCGAACAACACTTCGGTCTGACCCGCTACAGTATCAAGCACCGCGGGCGCACCACCCTTGTAGGGAATATGCGTCATCTGTATGCCAGCGGCAAGTTCAAACAAGACCGCACTAATGTGATTCGTTGAGCCCGCTCCGGCCGAAGCAAAATTCAATTTTTTAGGATTAGCCTTGGCATACGCAATGAGTTCAGCCACGTTATTGACGGGAATCTTGGGGTTAATCACTAACGTATTCGTCACAAAGGCTACCAGCGAAATCGGTGTGAAATCATCGACCGGTTCAAAGGGCATGGATGAGAACAGCGCTTGATTCATTGCATGCGTGCTCATCGAGCCCACAAGCAAGGTGTAACCGTCTGGCTTGGCCTTGGCAACAAGATTTGAACCAATGTTGCCAGAAGCACCTGCCTTGTTTTCGACAATGAATGTTTGGCCAAGCGAGCGCGTCAAGTAGTCTGACAACATACGGGCCAAAATATCAGTTGAGCCACCGGGCGCCCAAGGCACAATCAGCGTGACAGTGCGTTCGGGCCAGGCTGCCTGAGCAGGAGCAATGCCAACGAGGGCCACGCACAAAGTGAAAATGATTTTTTTAAACATATTTAACGCCCCACCGCGTAACCTTGCATGCCACGGGGATTCGCAGCTGCACGTAATAATAATCTACCGTTCAAACTCGGCTCGCGAGTGCAGGCAGACATGCGTCCTTCAGACCACTCTGCACCAACCTTCACCTCGTGCCCAGCGTCGCGCAACGCTTGTAGAGTGGCCTCTGGAAAACGTGACTCTAAGGTGATTTGGTTGTAGCGCAATGAACGCGGCCAAAACGAAATCGGAAAATGGTCAACGTGCCATGCAGGGTATTCGATGGCCTCTTGAAGATTCATGCCGTGCAACGCATGACGCAAAAAGAATTCAGTACTCCATTGATCTTGTTGATCACCGCCCGGCGTACCAAACACCATATACGGTAAGCCATCGCGCAGTGCCATTGAAGGCGATAAGGTCGTAGTGGGTCGCTTACCCGGCATCAGCTGCCCCGGCACGTCATCATCAAACCACGTCATTTGCAAACGCGTACCAAGCGAAAAACCCAAGGCAGGAATCGCTGGGCTAGACGATAGCCAGCCGCCCGACGGGGTGGCAGAGACCATGTTACCTTGTGCATCAATCACGTCGATGTGGCAGGTGTCTCCGATGAAGACCTCTTTCTTGGCCCATTCACTGACCGGTGGCAACGCTGCAAAGGTCGGCTCACCCACACCAAAGCGCGTATCTGAAACTTTCAGCGTGCGCGCTGCCGCGTCAAGATCGGGTAACTTTGCCTGAAGCCCGCCGGGCTGACCCGCTACAAACAATTTGGCGCTCAATTCCCCGATACGCGCATAGCGAGCTTTGCCATATTCGTCTGACAACAGATCTGCCATTGGGATCTTCGCAAACAAAGGATCACCATACCAAGCCATGCGATCAGCCATGGCAAGTTTTGCAGCCTCAGCAACTCGATGTACGAACTCTGCGGAGTCAGGCGCAAACTGTTCAAGACCAGCGTGTTTCAAAATGGATAGCTGTTGCAGCATGACCGGGCCCTGAGACCACGGACCACACTTAGCCACGGTGTAGCGGCCAAATTCAACCGTATGGGGGTCTTCGTAAGTCGGCTTCCAGTTTGCCAAGTCGTCGTAACGTAGCAAGCCAGTGTTACGTTCACCCGTCGTATCGCGTATCGGTTGCTCGGTATAAAACTGATCGATTTCTTGCGCGATAAAGCCGCGATAAAACACCTCAAGCGCTGCCTCGATCGTGCGTACGCGATCACCTGCACCGACTGCTGCTGCTTCGGTTAACAGACGCGTGTACGTCTGCGCGATTGCTGGACTTTGAAATAATTCGCCTGGCCGAGGAACCTGCCCCTTTGGAATCCACACATCAGCTGAGGATTTCCATTCGCTCACAAATAAACTTTGCACAGCCAAAATCGCCTGTACGGTGCGCGGCAATATCGGGAAGCCGTCGCGTGCGTAAGCAATCGCCGGCGCCATGACCTCGGCTAAGGTCATTGTGCCGTAATCACGCAGCATCGCCAGCCAGGCACCAAAGGCCCCCGGAACCGTGGCGGGCAATAGCCCGATTCCCGGCACAAGCTCTAAGCCAAGAGCTTTAAAGTAGGCACAGGTTGCCAATTTTGGTGCAGGCCCCTGTCCACAAATCACTCGCATGCGCTGCTCTTTTTCAGACCAAAGCATGATCGGCACTTCACCACCGGGCCCATTCAAATGCGGCTCGACAATTTGCAAGACAAAGCCACCGGCCACTGCCGCGTCAAACGCATTACCACCTTTTTCAAGAATGCCCATTGCGGTTTGCGAGGCTAGCCAATGTGTTGACGCCACTACCCCAAAAGTACCAACGATCTCAGGGCGGGTGGTAAAGGCAGTATCTTGTGCTGCGGATTTGTTTGCTACGGTCATGATGTCAAATCACCTTAAATTAGACAGCATCTTTCATGCAGTCAGTCATCCTAGCGGGTGACACGACATTTTAAGCCCGAACGCTAAAGCATCATTGAATTCGAGGCAGCGGGTGAGGTTGACACGCTACACGTCGATTTTGAAGCATGTGGGTATCGAGCGCAGCGTACCTGATTCCGGCGCCCTGCTCTCGGGCCGGTGTTGACATTTTTACATTGACAGCTATAAATACGGTATTCAAATCAATCAGCTCAACGAGCAAAAGTCTTTTTTTATCACCTCATCAACCCTACCGGAGTCCTGTATGAAAATCGTTCTTAGTTCTTTAGCATTCATGGCCCTTGCAACTGTTTCACACGCAGAGACCTTTACGCTCAGTAGCCCAGATATCAAAGCTGATAGCGTGATTGATAAGCGGTTTGAGTTCAATGGTTTTGGGTGTTCAGGTGAAAATATGTCTCCTGCACTCAGTTGGAAAGGCGCACCGAAAGAGGCGAAGGCTTTCGCCGTGACTGTGTATGACCCTGATGCCCCGACTGGCTCGGGTTGGTGGCACTGGCTGGCAATCAATATTCCAGCCGATGTTCAGGCATTAGGTGCAAACGCAGGCGCTATCGGTGGTGCAAACTTGCCCAAGGGCGCTAGCCACGGTCGTAGCGACTTTGGTTTTGCTGGCTGGGGGGGCGTATGCCCACCGCAAGGCGGCAAGCCGCATCGTTATATTTTCACTGTTCATGCGCTTAAAGCTCCGCTAGAAGTTCCAGCAGATGCAACGGCTGCACTGACTGGCTATTTCATGGGTATGAACACGATTGCCAAGGCGAGTTTCACGGCAACCTATAGTCGCGCAGCTGCAAAGTAGTCGTCTCACACTGCATCCTGATTCACGCGCCTACCAACCTAGCGGGGTTGGTAGGCTACGTCGAAGCGCGACCTAACCCACCCGCAGCCCTCAGTGCTTCGATTTCACTAGTCGTCATCCCAAGCACATCACCCAGCACAGCCTCAGTATGCTCGCCTAAAAAGGGCGAAGGTGTACGCACTGACCCAGGAGTTGCCGACATACGAATCGGCACGCCCACCACGCGCACGTTACCGGCGCGCGGATGCACCATCTCAACGATCGCACCGCGTGCAATGACTTGCGGATGCTCAACAACTTGTTTCACGTTATTGATCGAGCCCATCGGGATGCCTGCACCGACGAGGATGGTTTCCCATTCAGCAAAGCTGCGCGTCAGAAAGACCTCTTGCAGCCTGTCAATCAAGGCTTTGCGATTTTGCATCCGCGCGCTGTTGGTGGCGAAGCGTGGGTCGTCCGTCATGTCGGGGCAACCGATCAGCGGGCAAAATTCTAGCCACAACTTATCACTGCCCACCGCCAACGCGAGGTCTTGTGTTTTTGTACGAAAGGTTTGATACGGCAATAAGGCTTTGTACGCTGTACCCATTGGGCCTGCGATGGTACCCGTCGAGAAATAATCACCAATCATCGTGCTCAGCAGTGATAGCTGCCCTTCGAGCATCGAGATATCGATCGACTGCCCCACCCCAGTTGCGTCTTTGGCACGCAAGGCCATCATGATGCCCAAGGCGGCATTCATCCCGGCGGTCAGATCCGCAATCGACACGCCCGCGCGCGCGCCATGCCCGCCCTCGTCGCCTGTGGCACTAATCATGCCGCTTTCAGCCTGTACGATCAAATCAAGTGCTGGGCGGTCTCGGTAAGGGCCATCTTGCCCAAAGCCTGAGATCGAACAATAAATGATGCCTGGATTGCGCTTGCGCGCAACTTCATAATCGATCCCTAACTTAACGAGCGTGCCGGGACGAAAATTTTCGAGCACCACATCGCAACGCTCAACCATTCGCAAAAAGGTCTCTTTGCCTTCGGCGTTTTTTAAGTCGAGCACGATACCTTGTTTATTGCGATGAAGCCCAACAAAATAATCGGTTTCACCACCAGGTAACTTGGTGCCCCACGCACGAGCGATATCACCTTTGCCTGGTGGCTCAATCTT
>CAMCII010000170.1 GCA_945874505.1 Bordetella parapertussis
TACATGCCGACGTAAGTGGCTTCCATTGGGTCATTGGTGACCGCAGTGGCGAAGTTAGGCAGATTCTTGGCTTTTGCGTAAGCTTTCCATTTGGCGACAAACTCAGTGTTCACTGGATTCTTGATTGATTCAAAGTAGTTCCAGGCAGCAAGGTGGCCAACCAAAGGCTTGGTATCCACACCGCGCAGTTCTTCTTCGCCCACCGAGAACGCTACGACTGGCACGTCGGTGGCTTTCAGGCCGGCGTTACCAAGTTCTTTGTAGAACGGCACGTTTGAGTCACCGTTAATCGTCGAGATCACAGCAGTTTTGCCACCGGTTGCAAACTTTTTGATGTCAGCAACAATGGTTTGATAATCAGAGTGACCAAAGGGCGTGTATTTTTCGTCGATGTCGCTTTCTTTCACCCCCTTAGAAATTAAGAAGGCACGCAAGATCTTGTTGGTGGTGCGTGGGTACACATAGTCAGTGCCAAGCAAGACAAAACGCTTTGCGCCGCCGCCGTCCGCACTCATCAGGTACTCAACAGCAGGGATCGCTTGTTGGTTCGGTGCGGCACCGGTGTAAAACACGTTTTTCTCGAGCTCTTCGCCCTCGTACTGCACGGGGTAGAACAGCAGGCTGTTGAGTTCTTTAAAGACGGGCAATACAGATTTGCGCGAGACCGAGGTCCAGCAACCAAAGACCACCGAAACTTTGTCCTGAGCAATCAACTGACGCGCTTTTTCAGCAAATAAAGGCCAGTTTGAGGCGGGGTCAACAATGACGGGTTCCAGTTTCTTGCCCATCACGCCACCCTTGGCGTTGATCTCGTCGATCGTCATCAGGGCAACGTCTTTTAACGCTGTCTCAGAAATTGCCATGGTGCCAGAGAGCGAATGCAAGATACCAACTTTGATGGTGTCTTGAGCGAAGGCGGTACCCGCAAAACCTGTCATTGCTAAGAGACTGGCAGCGGTTAACTGCTTTAGAACTAATCTGCGTTTCATCTTTAAACTCCTGAATAGATCACTGTTAGGCTGCGCCGGTTCAAGGGCCGCATAACTTTTGTGGTTGAAAGCTATGCTTGACAGGTCTATAGCAAAAGGTGTGCCAGCTTTTCGACGAGGTTTGATTTTTTGAAATAAATCCCTCGCAGGTTGCACTAAATCGCCAAAACCTCGGGCGCGAGCTTGAGCGTGGCTTGCGTCAGGGCGTTTCAGTTTAAAAAATTGGGCTGAATTCCTAAGAACGGTTTGGGCAAAGGGGTCGAGCCCGACGAGTGACGCACGTTGTTGGTGTAACAACTCGTTTTGGTGCCCCAGTTGTGTGGCAAGCACCGAGCGGGTGCATGTTTCTTCTAACCGATGTGTTGTCGTAAGATGTGCTGTGTCCCGAATGCTGCTAAGGGCCGACTACTGCACGAGCCGCTTAACCTTTTGATGTCTTTGCAACTTACGATGAGCCCGTCTTCAAATTCAGAGCACCCCAGCGACCAAGCGCAACAGTCGCAGGCCGACACAATGGCACTTCGGGTCAGTCGGATTCAGGCACGGATGGCGCAGGCGTGCGCGCGGGTTGGGCGCGACCCTGCTGAGGTCGCGTTATTACCTGTGAGCAAAACGTTTGACACCAGTGCGATACGCGAGGCGCTCGCCCTTGGCTTTACTCGATTTGGCGAAAATCGCATGCAAGAGGTTGCGCAAAAGGCACCACAGTTGCAAGACTGTAATGTCAATTGGGTTGTGATCGGACACTTGCAAACTAACAAGGCTAAAGAAGTGGCACGTTATGCCAGTGAGTTGCAGTCGCTCGACCGGATTGATCTCGCCGAGGCGCTTGAGCGGCGCTTGCAGTTAGAAGGGCGCTCAATCGACGTGCTCGTGCAGGTCAAGACATCTACCGAAGACACCAAGTCGGGGCTTGAGCCCGCAGAACTCGTATCGTTTTTAAAGCAAATGTCGCAGTACCCAAGCTTGCACGTCAAAGGCTTGATGACGATGGCCGTGCTCTCGGACGACCCCAGCGCCGTACGCAAGTGTTTTTCTCAGTTACGCGAACTGCGCGATCAAGCCCTGCAAGAGGGCATCGCCGGGATCTCGCTTGAGCGTCTGTCGATGGGGATGAGCGGTGACTTTGAACTGGCGATTGAAGAAGGCTCAACTGAAATCCGGGTGGGGTCTGCGATCTTTGGCAGCCGCGCGACCCCAGCTTGAGCACTTAGTCGTCGCGTTTAGTGCTTCATGCCACCGTGGCCTTGTTCGCCAGCGCTGCCTGGGTTGAAGGTTGAGGGCTTGACGGTAAAGTTCACGCGTACTTCGCCGGCCTTTTCAAACTTTAAGACCACGGGCACTGAGTCATCCTGTTTAAAGGGCCCCGTCAGCTGCAAGAACATCAGATGAAATCCACCAGGTGCGAGTTTTGCCGAGCCTTTGGCAGGTACGTCGATGCCGGGCACCTGGCGCATTTTGGCCACACCGTTCTCGGTGATGACGGTGTGTAGTTCGAGTCGGTTTGACGCGTCAGACTGGGCTGACAGTAAGCGATCGCTTACGCCAGTCGGATTGTTAATCTGCATATAGCCCGCACCGTTTGTCTGCCCAGGCACCGAACCACGCACCCATAAATCATTGATTTCAAGCGAGCCCGCTTTAAAGTCGGCAGCGTGCGCCAGTGTCAGCGTGGCGGCACTTAAAGTGAGTGTAGCTACTAGGCGGCCTAGCGTATTGAAAGTGTGACGAATAGTCATAATTAGGAGTCTCAAGTTTAGGGATGACAAAATCTTTACTGCGGTTGTTACTGAAAGTTTAACGTACCGCGCATGATTGGCGAGTGGCCAGCGAAGGTGCATAAAAAAACATACTGTTCGCCGGCTTTCAGTTGCGCCACAGCAAACGTCACACTTGTTGTTTCACCGGCGCCGATCAATTTGGTATGGGCAATCACCCGCTTGTCATTTTGATCAACGTGATGGGCGTCGGCCCCCGCTAACATCCCAGTACGCGCCACCCCATCGAGATCACTTTTTTTGGTTAATACCCAATTATGCGACATCGCGAGAGGCGGTAGGTGCCCCGTGTGTGTCAGTGTGACGGTGAAGTCTTTGCAAGCAGCAGGCACGTTGATGTACGAGGGAGCAAAACGGAGTGCGTCATCTGTTTGAAGGGTAGCGCTGCATTCAAGTGCGCTGGCCGCAGCAGGTGCTGTGCTCAGCAACAGAGCTGCGATGGGCACAGCCCAGAGCAAGCCTCGCTTGCGTGTCGATACATAAAAGTGCTGTTGCATAGTGTGTTCACTGATTAGCAGGTTGTTCGAGCGTGGGCTCTGACAAACTGGCCATGACCTCGCCGTTCAATATGGCCCTCGAGCTCAAGGGTAAAGAGCTCAACTTGTAATTGCGCCGGTGCTAGACCGGTGCGACGCTGCAGTTGCTCTTCGGTTACCGGATCGTAGCCGATTGCGTCCCAAATCGGTGAACTTAGCGTCTGTGCGCGAGGTGAGGGTGGCGAGTACGTCGCAAGTCGTCCAGCATCGGGGCGCAATTCGGCCAGAATGTCGGCACCTGACTCTACGAGTTTGGCGCCCTGTTTGACCAGCGAGTGCGGTCCGCGTGACAGCGGCGAATGAATCGAGCCCGGTATGGCGAAGACCTCGCGTCCCATTTCGACGGCCAAGCGCGCGGTAATGAGAGAGCCGCTTTTTAGGGCAGCCTCAATCACCACGACACCCAGGCTGAGCCCTGCAACAATGCGATTACGCTTTGGGAAATGTGCTGCTAGCGCTGGGCAGCCTAAAGCGAACTCGGACAAAATTAAGCCATCAGCGGACAAGATTTCGTCAGCTAAGGCGCGATGTGCAGTGGGGTAAATAATATCGGCACCTGTTCCCAGCACGGCGATGGTGCCGCCACGCTCAGGGCCTGCTTTGAGTGCGCCGCGATGGGCGGCCGCGTCGATGCCGTGTGCCAAGCCACTGACTAGGGCAAAGCCATGCTCAGCCAAGTACAGCGCGAAGGCGTGGGCGTGGGCTAGGCCATCTGGGGTGGCGCTGCGTGCCCCCACCAAGGCGAGCGCCTCTTGCTCGAGGCGTCTGAGGGCACCGCAGGCATACAGGACTAGTGGCGCATCCGGCAGTTGTCGCAAGCGCTCTGGGTAGTGAGCGTGGCTGGGCGTAATCAGCGACTGTCCTGGCTCGGTCGCCCAGCGCAGTGCACGTTCGATGTATTGGGCATCAGCTTGGCTCAGCGGTGCCACCAGTTGTGTGGCTAAGGGTGCAGAAACTATTGCGCGTAGCGTCGCGTACGAGGCCTGATACAGCGCGCACGGATTCGTGAAGTATTGCAACAGGCGGTGGGCATGTATTGGGCCGACGCCGGGTTGTAAGCTTAAGCGTAGCCAGGCGGCAAGCGCCTCGTCAGAAAGGGTATTTTGCATGCCGCCGAGTGTGCCACGGACAGCGTTGCGAACCCAAGCAAAAGTAGGCTCAAATTATCCACCGAGCGTATCAGACGCTCGGTGTGTCGCATCGTTCAGCCTAGCAGCTGGCGTTAATTCTCGACCTTGATGCCGGCATCGCGAATCGCCTTGCCCCAAAACGCGTAGTCTTTGGCGATGTAGTCAGCAAACTCTTTGGTTGAGCCATACAAAGGTACCAACCCTGCAGCATTGAGTTTTTTGCCAACCTCGGGATCGGCCGAGGTCTCAATAAAGACTTTGGCGAGTGCAGCAATGATGTTGTCAGGTGTTTTTGGTGGCGCAACCACGCCTACCCATGACGGGGCAACCACGGCTGTGCCTTGCTCGGTCAGCGTTGGGATTTCGTTAATCAGCTCGACGCGCTTTGCAGAGGCCACTCCATACGGGATGAGCTTGGTTTTAAAGCCTGCTGCTAACGGTGCTGGCACTAACGCCAGATCAACCTGACCACCCATTGCCGCCTGGGCTGCTGGCGCAGCACCTTGGTAGGGCACGTGCAGCATCTCGGTTTTTGTCACCTGAAGAAACTGTGCCATGGCAATATGACCGGCGCTGCCATTGCCCCAACTTGAATAGCTGAGCTTGCCCTTTTTTGCCAGGGCAATGAGTTCGGGTACGTTTTTAGCTTCAAGACCGGGACGGCCCATCAGCACAAAGTTCACGACCGCTGCTGGTGCGATCGGCACAAACTCTGCCGAAATAAATTTTGGATTGGGATAAAGCGCGGGGTACATCGAATAGGTGTCTGCGCTTGAGAGCAGCAGGGTATAGCCATCGGGGGCAGCATTAAAGACGGCCTCGTGTGCGACGGCACCATTTGCGCCCGCACGATTTTCAACAACAACCGATTGACCTAGTTTATTGCCTAAGCCGTTGACGATAATGCGTGCGATCGTGTCCGAGCCACCACCGGGTGGGTAAGGCACAATCAGCTTGATGGGCTTAGTGGGCGCCCAGGCCGCAGGCGCTTGGGCGGCTGCGATAAAGGGTGTTGCACCAAGGGTTGCGGCTAATGCGAAGCCTTGAAGCAAACCACGCAATTTTTTCTGTACTGGTGCCACCTGAGTGTCTGTTGCACGCTGGGTGAGTTTCATATTGTCTCCTTGCAGTTGTTTGAGCGAATTGCTCGGGTCGGGGTGAATCTTATGTTTTGGTGATTACTTACCGGTAAATTTTGGTGGACGTTTTTCGTTAAAGGCACGGATCCCTTCCATCCGATCATCTGTTGCGACGAGGCGACTGTAAGCCTCTACCTCAAAGAACATACCCGTACGCATATCCATTTGCAAACCAAAAGTGATTGACTTTTTGGCTTGCCGCACAGCAATGGGGGCATTGGCCAGAATGCGTTGTACAAGCTTCATGGTCTCGTCGTAGAGCGCCGCTTTGGGATATACATGATTTAGCAGACCAAAACTCAACGCCTCTTGCGCATCAAACGGATCGCCTGTGAAGATGACTTCTTTGGCGCGACGCACACCAATGGCGCGCGGCAGTTGCTGTGTGCCACCGCCACCCGGCATGATGCCGCGTTTGACTTCAGCAAAGCCAAAGCGCGCATTGTCTGAGGCAACAATAAAGTCACACGATAATGCCAGCTCAAGCCCGCCTGCGATGGCCGCGCCGTTGACGCAAGCAATCGTGGGGACCGGGCAGTCATAAATCGCACGAGCCATGCGTTCAAACAAATAATGTTGGGTGTTGAACTGTGCATCGGTCATGCCATCGCGTTCTTTGAGATCGGCGCCGCCACAAAAAATGGTGTCGCCAGCGCCTGTTAACACGGCGCAGCGAAACTGCTCGGGCGACGCTTCAAGTGTGCCGAACACTTGTATTAATTCTTCGCCCATCGTAGTGTTCAAGGCGTTGGCGACTTTGGGGCGGTTCAGTTGCACCACTAGCAGTCCTTCAAAGGGCGAGGATAGCGCGAGCGTCTGATAAGGCGTGGCAAGATTAATCGTAGCAACAGACATCATGTCTCCGAGTTGGTTTGCTGGTTGGCTAGGTGCAGCAAATAATCGTGCTCACCCAGTGTAGGCGCATTGCCCGCCAGAGGCGGACGGTTGCCGTTAAAAGAAATCGGCAAGGCTACCGTCGTGGCTTTGCCATTCGGTGTCGTGCGCAAAATATCAAGCGCTCGTGTCTGCTCGTTAGCAATGACGCGATCAACCGTTTGAATTGGGCCGCACGGAATTGATACTGCCTCAAGTTTGGCGAGCCATTCTTGAGCCGGTAATTCTTTAAAGCGCGTTTGCAGTAATTCGATCAACGCCACTCGGTTTTCGACGCGACCACCGTTGGCGATAAAGCGTGGGTCTTGGGCCAGTGCGGGTAACTCCATCGCCTGGCAGAGCCGTGCGTAAAGGATGTCGTTTCCTGCTGCGACCAAGATCGCGCCATCTGCGCAGTCAAACACTTGATAGGGAACAATATTTGGACTGCTTGAACCGCTGCGCTTGGGTAAAGCTGCACCTGCAAGCACATCAGACAGGGGCACCATCATCCAGGCCAAGGCGGTTTCGTACAGCGAGACATCGACAATTTGACCGCGCCGCTGGGGGTCGGCATCGCGCGTGCGTAGTGCCGACAGCACACCAATCACGGTCCACATCCCCGTACCCATGTCGTTCAGCGATAAAGGCACACGGCTCATGGCGTCGCCTTCGTGTCCCAAAATACTCATCATGCCGCTGTAGGCTTGCGCCAGTGGGTCGTAGCCCGGCTTGTCGCGTAGTGGCCCGTTGGCACCAAACGCACCAAGATTGCAGTAGATCAGCGAGGGTTGTTCAGCGGTCAGCTCGTGTGCGCCGAGTCCGTGGCTTTCAAGGTTGCCTGGTTTCAGATTCTGAATCACAACGTCGGCGTGCTCAAGGATAAAAGCGCGTACGCGCGCGATGCACTCTTTGTTATTGAAGTCGGCGCGAATACTTTGTTTACCGTTGTTCATCGCATGAAACAGTGCGGCAGCGCCTTCGATAAACGGCGGCCCCCAGCCGCGGGCATAGTCGCCCGTCGTTGAGTTTTCGATCTTGATCACGCGTGCGCCCAAGTGAGCAAAAATTTGGCCGGCATAGGGTGCGGCTAAGCTATGGCCGATTTCAATGACGCAGACATCGGCTAGGGGTAGTGGCTGACTCATTCGATACTTCCTTGATAACCGTATAACGAACGCGCTGCTTCGATGGTGATATAGCCGTCCAGCAGATCGGCCTCGATTGACGCAACCGCGCGCTCTTTCGGGTCGCCGTAGCCGCCACTGCCGGCGGGTTGCAAGAGCACTCGATCGCCTAG
>CAMCII010000171.1 GCA_945874505.1 Bordetella parapertussis
ACTGACGTTCGGGTGCGCGAGGCACTGTATCGTGCGATTGATATTGAGACGATCAAAAAAGCTGTCATGCGTGGGATGTCGCTACCTACTGGCGCGATGATTTCGCCCCAAGTCCATGGCTACTCAGAGGCGCTAGGTAAACGAGTGCCCTATGATTTAGTCAAGGCTCGTGCGTTACTCAAAGAGGCTGGGTACGACAACAATCTTGAGTTTACGATTGATTGCCCAAATAACCGTTACATCAACGACGAGGCCATTTGCCAAGCTGTTGTTGCCATGTGGGCCAAGATTGGCGTTAAAACCAAGCTCAACGCCATGCCTCGGGCAACGTTCTTTCCAAAGGTCGCTAACGGTGACACCAGTATCTACTTGTTTGGCTGGGGCGTACCCACTTTTGATGCGTATTACACACTCGAATCCCTGATTCGTAGCAAGGCCACGGGGGCTGCGGGTGCCTTTAACTACGGCGGTTATTCCAACCCAAAAGTCGACGAGCTGATCGATGCGATCAAAACAGAGATCGACGACGCCAAACGCACTGCGATGATTCGAGAAGCCTTCACGATCCATGCGCAAGAGTTCGGCACCATCCCTTTGCATGACCAAGTGATCCCTTGGGCCATGAAGAAAAACATCGATATCCAGCATCAACCGAATAATCGCCCGGTGATCGAAAGAATCATCATCAATTAATTCCCTTAACAGTCTTGACTGGGCAAACGCTCAGCCAAGACTGTTCTCAGTCGAGAGCCCATGTTTGCTTTTATTTTGCGCCGGTTGCTGCAAGCCGCGGGCGTTTTGCTCGCGGTTGCGCTTCTTGCCTTTGTGCTCTTTCAGTACGTGGGCGACCCGGTCATGATTATGTTGGGGCAAGAGGGTACGCCTGCAGAACGTGATCAGCTTCGTCAAGACTTAGGTCTGAGCGACCCTGTGATTGTGCAGTTCTACCATTTTCTGACGAACGCGATTCAAGGCGATTTTGGCCTGTCGTTGCGGCAAGGTCAAAAGGTCTCAACGTTGCTGCGTGAACGTTTGCCTGCCACGTTAGAGCTCTCGATCGCCGCCGCCTTAATTGCGTTGCTGGTGGGCTTGCCCTTGGGCGTGTATACCGCGTTAAAGCGCCACGGCAAGTTGTCACAAGCGCTGTTGGCTTTTTCGTTGTTGGGCGTATCCCTGCCGACATTTTTAATCGGGATCTTATTGATTTTGGTTTTTTCAGTGTCGCTGGGCTGGTTGCCGAGCTACGGCCGAGGTGACACGATCAAGCTTGGCTGGTGGTCGACTGGCTTACTGACAAAAAGCGGTTGGACGCATCTCGTCTTACCGGCTGTGACGCTGTCACTGTTTCAAGTTGCCCTCGTCTTGCGTTTGGTGCGCTCTGAAATGCTTGAGGTGTTACGTACCGATTACATTAAGTTTGCCCGCGCACGTGGCTTGACGAGACGAGCCATCCATTTTGGGCATGCCCTGAAAAACACGCTTGTACCGGTGATCACGATCATGGGGCTTCAGTTAGGCGGCATCATCGCCTTCGCAATTGTCACTGAAACCGTCTTTCAGTGGCCTGGCATGGGGTTGCTGTTTATTCAAGCTGTGCAGTTTGCTGATATCCCTGTGATGGCGGCTTATCTGTGTTTGATTTCTCTCATTTTTGTATTGATTAATTTGACGGTGGATTTGTTGTATTTTGCGGTCGACCCGCGCTTAAGAGCCGGCTTAGGCAAACACTCGGGCGGCCACTAATGAGAAGCGCTCTCGCAAAATTTTGGGAAGGTGATCTAGCGTGGTCGTGGCGGCATACGCCTGTGGCAATTGTTGCCACAGTGTTGTTAGCGATCTTGCTGATTGCTTCGTTCGGCGCAGATGTGTTGGCACCACACAATCCGTTTGATCTTGCCACCATCAATTTGATTGATGCCTTAAAGCCTCCTGTGTGGCACGTTGACGGCACGCAAGAGTATCTGCTGGGTACAGATAGCCAGGGCCGTGATCTGCTCTCTGCGCTGATGTACGGCACGCGCGTGTCTTTGCTGATTGGTTTGGCGGCTGTGTTTGGAGCGATGGTTTTAGGGATTGTGCTGGGGTTGATCTCGGGTTATGCGGGCGGTCGAATCGATGCCTTGATCATGCGTATTGCCGATGTGCAGTTATCTTTTCCCGCAATTTTGATTGCCTTGCTGATTGACGGTGTTGCCCGCGTCGTGGTGCCGGGTGATATGCATGAGGTGATTGCGTTTCCGGTGTTGGTGGGCGCGATTGCGTTGGCGGGTTGGCCTCAGTATGCACGCACTGTTCGCGGTTCAACACTGGTTGAAAAAAATCGTGAATACGTGCAAGCAGCGCGCGTGATCGGGATCTCATCTCCGGTGATTATGTTCAGACACGTGTTGCCAAACGTACTTGGGCCTGTGCTCGTGCTGGCAACGGTGCACCTCGCCACCGCGATCATCACCGAGGCGACTTTATCCTTTTTAGGCGTGGGTGTACCCCCGACGTCGCCGTCTTTGGGGACCTTGATTCGAGTTGGTAACGATTTTCTGTTTTCAGGTGAGTGGTGGATTACGATTTTTCCAGGAGCGGCACTGGTGCTGTTAGTGTTGTCGGTTAACTTGTTGGGTGACTGGCTGCGTGATGCCTTGAACCCGCGTTTAAGTTGAGCCGCCTGATGACAACAATGACAAATACTCAAGGTCTGAGTAACGGTACAGGCGGCGTAGCGGCTGCAGAAGGCTCTGTTGAACGGGTCGCAGCCAAGAATTCAGCTAATGTCCTTGAAGTTAAAAATTTAAGCGTTGAATTCACAACGCGTCACGGCACGCTCAAAGCCTTAAACGAGGTGTCGTTCAACATTGCCGCTGGCGAGGTTGTGGGTGTAGTCGGTGAATCTGGGGCGGGCAAATCGCTGACAGGCGCTGCTATTATTGGCCTGCTTGAGCCACCAGGGCGGATCTCGGGTGGCGAGATTTTGTTGGCCGGGCGTCGCATCGATCAATTGCCAGATGATCAGATGCGCAAAATCCGGGGTCGCGAGATCGGCGCAATCTTTCAAGATCCGCTGACATCTTTGAATCCGCTGTATACCGTGGGGCATCAGCTGACCGAAACCATCGTGACGCACTTGCCACTCACTTGGTTGCAAGGGCGCAACCGTGCGATTGAATTGCTTGAGGCGACTGGGATCCCAGCTGCGCGCGAACGTATCGATCATTATCCCCATCAGTTTTCAGGTGGCATGCGCCAACGCGTGGTGATTGCCTTGGCCCTGGCGGCCGAGCCAAAGCTGATCGTGGCCGACGAACCCACCACCGCGCTCGACGTTTCAATTCAAGCGCAGATTATCGAATTGCTGAAAAAGCTATGCCGCGAACAAGGTGCAGCCGTTATGCTGATTACGCACGACATGGGCGTGATTGCTGAGACGGCGGACCGTGTGGTGGTGATGTACGCAGGTCGTATCGCCGAAGTTGGCAAAGTGCGTGACGTCATTCATGCGCCACGGCACCCGTATACGGTCGGTCTGATGGGTTCAATCCCCTCTATTCACCAACATGTTGAGCGCTTAGTGCAGATTGATGGCACGATGCCGCGCCTGAATGCGATCCCTCAGGGGTGTGCGTTCAACCCAAGGTGTTCCAAAGTGATGGATCGTTGCAAGCTAGAGCGCCCCGAGCTTCAAACACGTGGAGTTTCACAGGTGGCGTGCTGGTTGCACACAGAGGTTGAACACAATGAACGCTGATCGCGTCGATAACGAGCGGGCTTCCGATGCCGCGCTGGCTTCGCGGCAAGCGACGCTTGTACGAGCTCAGGGCGTTGACGACAGCCCTGCTTCTAACGTAGTTGGCCTCAGTGTGACGGGAGACATGGTGGCGCTTGTGCCAGAGCAACGTCCGCTGATTGAAGTCAAAAACGCAGCCCGCTGGTTTGATGTGTCATCGCCCTGGCTTGAACGTATCTTGGCGCGCAAGCCACGCAGTGTGTTGCGTGCGGTCGATGGGGTATCGTTTACGATTCGTAAAGGCGAAACGCTGGCCTTGGTTGGCGAATCTGGTTGTGGCAAATCAACCATTGCCCGCATGCTGGTGGGCTTGTATCCACTGACATATGGCTCGATTACGTTTGATGGGCAACCTTTATCAAACATGCAAGGGCGCAAAGGCTTGGCGTTACGCAAGCGTTTGCAAATGATTTTTCAGGATCCCTATGCCAGCTTGAACCCGCGCTGGCGAGTCGGCCGCATCATTGCTGAACCTATGCTCGCGCATACCCAACTGAGTGCGACCGAGCGTGACGAACGTGTCGGTGCTTTACTGACACAAGTTGGTCTGCATCCCAGCGATCAAAGCCGGTACCCGCATCAGTTTTCGGGCGGGCAGCGCCAGCGTATTTCGATCGCACGCGCGCTTGCGGTGAACCCAGAGTTTTTAGTGTGCGATGAGCCGACCTCTGCGCTAGATGTGTCAGTGCAGGCGCAGGTCTTGAACATCATGAAAGATCTGCAGCGCCGGCTTGGCCTGACCTATCTGTTTATCTCGCACAACCTCGCCGTCGTGCATCACGTGGCCGATCGCGTGGGGGTGATGTATCTTGGGCGTATCGTAGAGATTGCAGATCGCGACGCCCTGTTTGAAACGCCTCAACACCCCTACACCCGCCTGTTGCTCGCGGCGATCCCTGATCTGACTGGCCAGGGCAAATCACGCACGCCCGTTGCAGGCGAGGTACCCAACCCCCTGAACCCACCCTCAGGCTGCACCTTCCATCCCCGCTGCCCGCATGCGCGCGAGCAGTGCAAAGCTGAAGCCCCTGCCATGCAAAATTTCAAAGGTATCCAAGTGGCTTGTCATGGGGTGGTGCAGGGCTGGGAGATGGTTTAGTGCAAGGGCCCCTTAGGCGGTTTCAAGTCGCCCGCGTCACCTTCAAACCCAACATCATCCAACTCATCATCACCTAACTCTTCAAGCAGCTCAAGGTCAGGGTCTGGTAGTTCTTCATCAGATAATTCAAACGGTAACAGTTCAGCCAGTTCATTCGAAAAATCAAACTCATCGCCGTTATGATCCAAGCGTACGAAACGTGCCTCTGGATCTTCAGTGATCTGTATGGCCCACAGGTATTGGCAATCGTAGACCTCGGTATCAAGATCGAGCCCACCTCGCCCGCCCACAAACCGCGCGTTGGGGCCGCCCATTTGCACATGCATGGCCGTTTCGTCAGGCTTTTCGTCGACGCCTAGCGGAACCGCAAAAATCACCCATTCGGCCTCCTCATCCAGTCCAACTTCGGCCAGCACCGACTTGCCCATATAGGCACTTAAGCCATCGGCAGTTTTGCCCAGCATTAAGAGTTCTTGTTCGGTAAAGCGCAGGCTTAAGTCAGGTGTTGTCATGGTGGGCAGGCCCTAAACAGGGCAAAATTTAAGATAAATTATTCGAGTCGGGCGTAGAGGGCCAGCGTCGGGCAATCGAAGTGTTCGTAGGCGTTGGATTACCCAGGCTTAAGCTCGTTTAAGCAGTGAGACGCGCGTTATGGCGCAAAACTCTGCTAGTCGCCATCATAGCCGTAAGCGCGTTTGACCAAGTACGTGTCTCAAGCTCTACAATAGACATCATCGATTATTTTCAATAGAGCGACAGACCAAATGGCCCAGTACGTATACACCATGCACCGCGTCGGCAAGACCGTGCCCCCCAAGCGTCAGATTTTGCGCGATATTTCGTTATCGTTTTTTCCGGGCGCCAAGATTGGCGTGCTGGGTACAAACGGGTCGGGTAAATCGACTTTGCTGAGGATCATGGCCGGCGTCGATAAAGAAATCGAAGGTGACGCCGTACCGATGCCGGGTTTGAATATTGGTTATCTCGAACAAGAACCCAAACTCAATCCAGACCACACTGTACGCGACGCGGTTGAAGAAGGCTTAGGCGCTGTCGTGGCCGCGCGCAAACGCCTGGATGCCGTGTACGCAGCCTACGCTGAGCCCGATGCTGATTTTGATGCACTTGCTTCTGAACAAGCTGATCTTGAGGCGATTATCTCTGCTGCAGCGTCAAGCGGCTCAGACGATATCGAAACCCAAATGGAAATCGCCGCTGACGCTTTGCGTCTGCCCCCTTGGGATGCCAACGTAGGCAAGCTGTCGGGCGGTGAAAAACGCCGTGTGGCCCTGTGCCGCTTGTTGTTGTCTAAGCCCGACATGTTGCTGCTTGACGAGCCTACCAACCACTTAGATGCTGAAAGCGTTGAGTGGCTTGAGCAGTTCTTGTCTAAGTTTCCTGGCACTGTAGTGGGCGTGACCCACGATCGTTATTTTTTGGATAACGCTGCTGAATGGATTCTTGAACTGGATCGTGGTCATGGCATCCCCTGGAAAGGCAACTACAGTTCGTGGCTCGAGCAAAAAGATGCGCGCTTGAAAACCGAAGAGTCGACTGAGTCAGCGCGTCAAAAGACCATCAAAAAAGAACTTGAATGGGTTCGTCAAAACGCTAAGGGTCGCCAGGCAAAATCCAAGGCCCGTATGGCGCGTTTTGAAGAGTTGTCGTCGCACGAATATCAAAAGCGCAACGAGACACAAGAAATCTTCATCCCTGTGGCTGAGCGCTTAGGTAACGAGGCGATAGAGTTCGTCAACGTCAGCAAAGCCTTTGGTGATCGCTTGTTGATTGACAACTTAAGCTTTCGTGTGCCGCCAGGTGCGATCGTTGGCATCATCGGCCCGAACGGTGCCGGTAAGTCAACGTTGTTTCGTATGATTGCAGGCCAAGAAAAACCCGATAGCGGTCAGGTCAATATTGGCTCAACCGTCAAGATCGCGTTTGTCGATCAATCGCGTGATGCCTTGCCTAACGATAAAACCGTGTTTGATTCGGTTGCCGATGGCGCAGACATTTTGACCGTGGGTCGCTTTGAAATGCCCGCACGTGCCTACCTCGGCCGCTTTAACTTCAAAGGCGCCGATCAAGGCAAGATGGTGGGGCAGTTATCGGGCGGTGAGCGTGGCCGCTTGCACTTGGCTAAAACCCTCATTACCGGCGGCAATGTGCTGCTGCTTGACGAGCCTTCAAACGACCTCGACGTTGAAACACTGCGCGCCGTTGAAGACGCCTTGCTTGAGTTTGCCGGCTCGGTCATGGTGATCAGCCACGATCGCTGGTTCTTAGATCGTATCGCCACGCATATCCTAGCCTTCGAAGGCGATTCGCAGGCGGTATTTTTTGACGGTAACTATCAAGAATACGAAGCTGATAAACGTCGTCGTCTAGGCGAAGCCGGTGCTGCGCCTAAACGGATTCGGTATAAGGCGTTGCGGTAAGCGATTAGTATTTTTGTCTTGGTAAGAGGTCGATAAACCTTGACTGAAAGCCCCTTTGCTATCTTGCAACGGGGCTTTTTCTTGGGCTGTACTTACAAATTGAAACACCTGCAGTCGATTTTTTAAAGGAGAATTGAGCTTTTATTAATTTTTGACATGTACAATATATGGAACAAGTTATAGAAGTGGATCCGAATCTGATGCGAGTCATCAACTTTTCCGACGCTAGAAATCAACTCAAGCAGGTGATTGATCAGGTCGTTGATGATGCTGATTTCACGATCATCTCTCGTCGCGATGCGCAGGATGCTGTCGTCATGTCTTTAGACACGTTCAACAGCATGATGGAGACTCTTTATTTGTTAAAGTCGCCAGCAAACGCTGCGCATTTGAATCGCTCAATCTCTCAGTA
>CAMCII010000172.1 GCA_945874505.1 Bordetella parapertussis
GCTCCGAAAGCGACCCAGTGGTACGAGTGGATTCGCACCCTTGGTCAGGGCTGTTACGTTGTGGCCGGTCATGGCCGCGAGTTGCTGTTGTTGCTAGGTGGATTGGTCGTGAATCTTGGTCTGTTGCTTGCGCGCCCCTCACGCGGCCCCTGGCGCGAGATTTCTGCGCAAGTCTATCGGGTAGGGGCTCAAGCGCTGGGGATTACCGCCTTGGTGGGATTTTTAATTGGCGTGGTGTTGTCGTATCTGTCGGCGCAACAACTCGCTGTGTTCGGGGCAGGTCAGTTCATCGTCAAGTTGCTAGGGGTTGCTACGGTGCGTGAGCTTGGCCCAGTGCTCGCCGCCATCTTAGTGGCGGGGCGTTCGGGCTCATCCATTACTGCGCAAATTGGTGTCATGCGTGTGACCCAAGAGCTTGACGCAATGCAGGTGATGGGCATTTCGCACGGTCAGCGTTTGATTATGCCGCGCGTGATCGCGTTGGCCATCGCGATGCCGCTGCTGGTGTTGTGGACCGATGCGATTGCTTTATTAGGCGGGATGCTTGCTGCAAAGTGGCAGTTAGGCTTATCGATGACTTGGTTCTTTGATCGTTTGCCCGACGCGATTGGGCTGACCAATTACTGGATTAGTGTGATTAAAGGTGTGACGTTTGGTGGTTGGATTGCCTTGGCAGCTTGTCATTTTGGTTTGCAGATTGAACCCAACACTGAAAGCTTGGGGCGTGGCACGACCGCTTCGGTGGTGACGTCTATCACCGGAGTGATTTTGATCGACGCGTTGTACGCGATTCTTTTCAACGAGATGAACCTATGACGACAAGCGCTGCGATTGCACAACCAAACGAGGTGTTGCTCAACAACGATACGGTAACACCGCTGATTGACGTACAAGACCTGACCACCGCGTTTGGCTCGCATGTTGTGCATGAACATTTGAATTTAAAAATCTTTCCAAAAGAAATTTTGGCGTTAGTGGGTGGTTCGGGCTCAGGCAAAACCACTTTGTTACGTCAGATTTTGGGGCTAGATCGGCCTCGTAGTGGTGTGGTTGAGGTGTTTGGTCGACCCGTGCACGATTATGTCGGGGCAGAGCGTATTGCATTGACACATCGCTGGGGTATGCTGTTTCAGGCGGGGGCGCTGTTTTCGGCACTTCCGGTGTTCGATAACATTGCCCTACCTTTGCGCGAAGTACACCATCTGCCAGAAGATCTGATTCGTGATGTGGTGCTCATGCGTTTAAGCTGGATGGGGTTAACCCCTCGCGACGCGGCCTTGATGCCGTCTGAATTGTCGGGCGGCATGATCAAACGCGTGGCGTTGGCCCGAGCACTGGCACTCGATCCCGAGTTGCTATTTTTGGATGAGCCCACTGCGGGACTTGATCCGCAGCGCTCGGATGAATTTGTGGATTTAATCCGTGTCTTGCACCGCGAACTAGGGTTTACAGTGGTCATGGTGACACATGACTTGGATACGATTGGAGCGTTGGCCACGCGAGTGGCTGTGTTAGCTGAAAAGAAAGTGCTGGTTGAAGGGTCTCTTGATCAAGTCATGCAAACACAACATCCTTTTATCGACGCATTTTTTCATGGTGAACGCGGAGTGCGGGCGCTTGGAGGTCATGAGGCCAAGGGAGTAAGTCATGGAAAACCGTAGCCATGCGTTGATCGCGGGCTTGTTTACGCTACTGTTGCTTGTGGCAGGAGCGATCGGTGCGATCTGGGTGAGCAAAAAGAATATTCCCTTAATGCCCTATGAACTCGTTGCAACGTCTCCGGTGACAGGGCTCTCGGTGCAGTCTGCTGTGCGCTACCAAGGCGTGCCCGTCGGGCGTGTGAACTCATTGCGCTTTATGCCAGACAAGCCGGGCCAAGTGCGTATCTTGATTGGCGTCGATCCTAAAACCCCATTAACCGAGTCAAGTTGGGCCGAGATCGTGACCGCTGGGGTGACCGGTATTTCAAATATTGAGCTGCGAGACGATGGTAAATCCAGCAAGCTGCTGGTGTCTTCAGCGGCCGATTTACAACTGATTCCAATTCGACCAAGTTTTCTTGAACGCTTGTCGGTGCAGACGACTGCAGCCTTACCAGCGATCGACCGTATCTTGGTGCAAATTGAAAAGATCGCGTGTGATGCAAATATTGCGGCCTTACAAACAAGTTTGCAGAACGTGGCGCTCGTATCAGATCAAATCAAGCGGTCGGTCAGCGTGATGGATCCAGGTTTAAAAAAGATTCCTGAAATGATTGCGGGCTTAGTCGAGACTACCAAAAAAGTGGATGCTGCCGTTGGCGAGATCGGTAAGTTAGCGCTGTCGTCGCAAGACACGATCAGGCTACTTAACGCGCCATCCGGGCCGATGCAGCAGGCGGTTCAAAGTCTAAAAAGTATTCAAGACATCGCGGCGCAGTTGCGTGCCTCGACGTTGCCAGAGGTCAGCAGATTGTCGTCTAGCGTGAACGATGCTGCACGCTCATTTTCGGTGACGGCACGCCAGTTTGCGCAGTCGCCACAGTCGCTGATTTTTGGGCCACCGCGCGCGGTGCCAGGCCCAGGTGAGCCTGGTTTTTCTGGCTTTGGTGCGACACCGCGCTAGTGGTTCTGCCTTGCTAGTGGTGCTGTCTTAAAAGGATTTGCGTTCATGCAATTTATTCTTTCTGTTTGTCGCCCGCAGGCGCCCCTTACCTCGCTGACTTGGTTTTTTAGCACTCTTCTTACACAAGCGCCTTCTCGCTCAGAGCATCGACCGGCCAACCAGTTGGCCAGAGCGCTGATTTCTCAAGCGACTTGGCGACAAGGCGCGTTGGCGGCATTGGCGGCCCTGCTGCTTGTTTTGCTAGCAGGTTGTGGTGCGGGTCGTAGCGGCTCAGCCCCTCAGCAACTGGATTTGGGCGCGGGCTATGCCGACTCGAAAGCGAGCCCGATCGCTTTGCTGCGGCACCCACCTATTGCAGTCCCTGCAGGCTCGGCCGCGTCGCTGCTGACTGAATCGGCGGTCATTTGGCGGGTCGGAGATGCGGGTCAACCACAAGCCTACACAACCTATCAGTGGGTGGCCCCACCCGTGCGTCTTGTCATACAACGTATTGTCGATCGTCTGTCTTTACAGGGGCCTGTGCTGCAGCAGAATGCGATAGGCGACATGCCCCAAGTCTGGTTAAATCTGCAGCGTTTTGAACAAACCTTTAGCGCGGATGGTAGTTCAAGCGTTGGTCAATTAACCTTGCAGGCGATTTTTATTCAGGGCACTAAAGTGATTGAGCAGAAGTTAGTGGACATTAAGGTATCGGCCAGCACTCAAGATGCGTTGGGCGGGGCGCAAGCCCTTAGAGACGCCACCGATCAGGCGGCCGAACAAGTGGCACAATGGTTGACTGTGCAGCTTAAGCGGTAATACACGCTAAGTGAGAGTGTTTATTGTTTTGCGCCCTGTTGTGACGGGCGTTGCAGTGAATTGACTGACTGACGTTTGATATTTTGTTTGATTTTTAGTGACGACTAACAGAAATTTGATGATTGATCATGCCTGCTTATACTGAAACGATTACCTTTGACGGCTTAGCCGGTGTGATTGATTGTGCGCTAGATTGGCCAGAAGGCGCCCCCACTGGTTGGGCGCTGGTGTTACACCCTAACCCCTCACAAGGCGGGACCCGAGACAATAAAGTCGTGACAACGATTGCTCGCGCCTGTGTTCAACATGGCTTGTTGGCCATACGCCCTAATTTTCGTGGCATTGGTAGTTCGGGTGGCGCCTTTGATCATGGCAAGGGCGAGTTGCTGGATATGGCTGCGTTAGTTGAGCAATTTCGGGTGCGCTACCCAGAGATTGCAGCGATGCCTTGGGTGTTGGGCGGGTTCTCGTTCGGCACCTCGATTGCGGTGCAACTTTATGCCAAGTGGGATCGCTTAGAGAAAAATTTGCCAAATATTGTGGTGTTGACTGGCTCGGCAGCTCTGCGGTTTCGGCATAGCGACGTCAAAGCCCCCGAAGATGCGTTGGTGATCCACGGCGAGACAGACGAAGTGGTGCCCTTGTCTGAGGTGATGGATTGGGCGCGCCCCTTGGGCATGCCCGTTGTGGTCATCCCCGAAGCGGGACACTTTTTTCACGGCAAACTTTTGGTTTTGCGCCAGTTGGTGCAAACGCGTTTGCAAGCCCTTTAAACTGTTTCGCGGTGTTCAGAAATGCCCCAGACGATAGTGGATTGCCTATAATAAGGTCTTTACTTAGCGGCGGCTTCTTGATGATCACTCTAGTCATTTCTGCGGTGCAACCTTTTGCACGTTTTGTTTCGGTCGCCGCGGTGATCGTTCTTAGCGCAGCAGTGCTTGTTGCCCCTACGGCAGCATTTGCCCAAGCCGCAACGGTCACAACCCCTAAAACCGGTCAGCCAGCTGAGACCAAGGCAGATCCCAAAGCCGAGACCAAGCCTGACCCGAAGGCCAAGCCCAAGGGCGATCCAAAGGCTGATCCGAAGGCTGACCCTAAGGCTGACCCTAAGGCTGACCCTAAGGCCAGCGCCAAGCCTGAGCAAAAGCCTGTAGCGCCTTCTGCCGCTGCGATCTCTGCCACGACGCCACCGTCGCTCTCTCCGATTCAAGTGGGTGAGCTCTCTAGCGTGCCTGCGCCAGCGATTGCCGCAAAAGCTTGGATCACGTTTGATGTGACCAGTGGTCAGGTCGTAGCTTCAGTGAATCCCGATCAAAAAATTGAGCCTGCCTCGCTAACCAAAATCATGACGGCCTATCTGGCGTTTACGGCGCTTAAAGAAAAGCGTTTAACGCTTGAGCAACAAGCCAACGTGTCACAAACTGCCTGGAAAACCCGCGGCTCACGTATGTTTATTGAACCGCGCAAGCCTGTCACGATCGATGAGTTGATCAAGGGCGTGATTATTCAATCTGGTAATGATGCCTCGGTTGCCTTAGCTGAGGCGATCTCGGGCACTGAAGCCACGTTTGTGACGCTCATGAACGAAGAGGCGCAACGCCTGGGCATGACAAATACAAACTTCACGAACGCGGGTGGCTTACCCGACCCGCAACATTTCAGCACGGTCCGCGATTTGGCCCTGTTAGCGCGCCGCATGATTAATGATCATCCAGAATATTTTCCGTATTACTCGTTGCGCGAGTTCACGTATAACAAGATCAAGCAACCTAATCGTAATCGGTTGTTGTGGGCCGACCCTTCAGTGGATGGCATGAAAACAGGTCATACCGAAGGGGCTGGCTATTGTCTGGTAGCCACGGCTAAGCGTGGCGATCGCCGTGTGATCACGGTGCTGGTTGGGTCAGATAGTATGGCCACGCGTGCCGAAGAGAGTCTCAAACTTTTAAACTGGACTTTCCAAAATTTTGAAACAATCAAAATTTTTGATAAAGCTCAGGCTGCCGTCGAATCGCGTGTGTGGCAAGGTAAAACTGAGAACACCAAACTCGGTGTGGCTGAACCGTTATGGGTCACTGTGCCGCGCGGTAAGGCTGGCGATATTAAGCCAGTCGCTAAGCGCCCAGATCCGCTTTTTGCACCGCTCGCGCAAGGCCAAAAAGTTGGTACGCTGAGCCTGATGCTTGAAGACAAATTGCTGCGCACTGAACCGCTTGAGGTGATCGACCCAGTCGAGCGTGCGGGTGTCGTTGGGCGCTGGTCTGATTCGATCAGATTGTGGTTTAGATAAAAAAATTCAAAACAAGGATACTGAAATGGTTCAGAATATGTTGATTCAGGGCGTCTCGGGCGACCCGATTGTGTATTTGAATGGTACCTTCGGGCCTTTGTCTGAAGCCAAAGTGTCGGTTCTGGATCGTGGTTTTATCTTTGGCGATGGCATTTACGAAGTGGTACCTGTGTATCACGGCAAGCTCTTTCGGATGAAAGAACATCTGGCTCGCTTAGAGCGCAGCCTGAAGAAACTAGACATCCAACAGCCCATGACGCTTGCTCAATGGGAAGCCCTTGTGAAAGATTTGCTCAGTCGCTCGCCTGAAAAGAATTGCATGGTGTACTTGCAAATTACGCGTGGCGTTGCCAAGCGCGATCACGCTTTTCCGGTACCCGCTGTAACACCTACGATTTTTGGCATGGTGGCACCCATGACGCCGCCCACAACTGCGGTACGTGAAAAAGGTTTGCGCGCAATCAGCATCCCTGACGAGCGTTGGTTACATTGCGATATCAAATCAGTATCGTTATTGGGTAACGTATTGGCTAAACAAGCTGCGGTTAATGCAGGTGTGGATGAAGTGATTCAGTTTCGTAATGGTAATCTCACCGAAGGTGCTTCGTGCAACATCTGGGTGGCTAAAGGCGGTAAGTTGATTGCCCCCTTAAAAGATAATTTGGTGCTTGAAGGCATTCGCTACGGTTTGTTGCAAGAACTCACGACCGAAATGGGGATCCCGTTTGAGTTGCGCGTGGTTACGCAAGACGAGGTGAACAACGCCGACGAACTGATGATGTCGTCAGCAACGCGTGAAGTGTTGCCGATTGTTGAACTCGATGGTAAGCCCGTGGGGCAGGGTAAGCCAGGTGGCGTTTATCAGCGGTTGCGCGCAGCCTACGATGCGCGTATAGCCGCACTGGCCTAAGCGCTAATAATTGACTCGCAGGGCGCCGGCGCCGGCGCTTGCGCCGGCTCGACTATCCGACTATCCGACTATCCGACTATCCGGTCATCTTTACCCCATGAATACATCGCAGTCTGAAAACGAATCGCTGATTGAATATCCGTCGGATTTTCCGATCAAGGTGATGGGTAAGGCTGTGCCTGATTTGGTCGAAGAACTCACAGCAATCGTGCTTGAGTTCGATCCAAACTTTAATCCCGCAACGATCGAGCGCCGGCCCAGTAAGGGTGGCAACTATTTAGGTTTAACCTTTACGGTGCGAGCAACTTCGCGCCCGCAACTTGACGGGTTATACCGTGCCTTGCACGCGCACCCTGCTGTCTCGGTCGTGCTTTAGTGTGGCTGAGCCACCTATCTTGCGCGCGCTAGTCAGGGCATCAACCGCCTCAGAATCGGGTCAGCGTCAGACGGCAGGGCGTGCTCGACAGGCGGTGCTTCAGTGATTTGCACTTGGCCGCGCCCAACCGAATATCAAGCGGTGTGGGCTGCCATGCAAGAGTTCACCAATAATCGTACGGCCACAACCCCAGACGAAATCTGGTTGGTTGAACACTTGCCGGTGTACACCCAAGGCCAGGCGGGCAAGCCCGAGCATCTGCTGAATCCAGGCAGTATCCCAATCGTTCAAACTGACCGCGGCGGCCAGATCACCTACCATGGCCCGGGTCAGATCATGGCCTACGTGCTGGTCGACTTAAAGCGCTCTGGGCGTTATATCAAACAGTTCGTGTTCGAGCTTGAAGAGTCTTTAATCGCCACGCTCGCGCTTTACGGTATCGACCAAGCCTGCCGTAAGCCGGGCGCCCCAGGGGTGTATGTGCCGGGAAAGCACGATTTAGCCAAAATCGCAGCCCTGGGGATCAAGGTGAAGCAGGGGTGCACCTATCACGGCTTAGCACTGAATCTAGATCTGGACTTGGCCCCCTTTGAAGGGATCAACCCTTGTGGCTACGCCGGTTTGCAGACTGTGAGCATGGCGAGTTGTGGCGTTCAAGCCCAGTGGGATGAGGTTGCGCAAGCCTTGGCTCAGCAAGTTATCAAACGCTGCGGCCTACAGATGGG
>CAMCII010000173.1 GCA_945874505.1 Bordetella parapertussis
TAGCAGATCCGTGACAGCTGCTGCGCTACCCTTGTAGTTCACGCCAACCATGTTCACGCCTGTGGTGAATTTAAATAGTTCACCGGTTAAATGTTGGGTGTTGTTGACGCCGCCATACCCCACATTAAACTTGCCGGGCTCTTTTTTGGCCGCCGCGATGAGTTCTTGTATTGTGTTGAAAGGAACTGCGGCGCTTACCACTATGATCATTGGCGTAATGGCTAAGCCGCCCACATAGATAAAGTCTTTGGTGACATCGTAAGGAAGTTTTGCGAAGACAGCTGGATTCACTGCCAAGACCCCACTGGTGCCCATCGTCATTGTGTAGCCATCAGGTGCGGCAGTGCTGCCTGCGACCATGCCTGGCACGCCGGTCTTGTTCTCAACAATGACCTGTTGGCCCCAGGCAATCGTGAGCTTCTCTGCGACCATTCTGGCAATCATATCGGTTGCTTGACCCGGAGGAAAAGGCACAATTAGTTTGACCGGCTTTTCAGGAAAGTTCGTTTGTGCCTGAGCAGGAACATTGAAAATCAGACAGGCGAAGATCGCGAGCAGTGATGCTAAAGATTTAAAGTGCATTGAAGCCTCCGGAAAAATCGGGGGTCGCCGTCGACGGGGTTGTCGATGTCTCTATATCGGCGGTTTTTAATGGATTTTTCACTAAGTTAGGCTGCGTAATGGTATTTGTCAACTGAGGGCCAGAGGCCCCCGCTGCGCGCTGGCGAGTCGCGTGCGTTTTCGAGAAATGATCTGACGTTTCCGAGTCATGGTTTGACTGGTGCTGCGCATAGCGCAAGACGCGAAGACGCCATGTGACTCGAGTCAAGGGTTTACCTTAGGCGGCTCAATATCTTAAGCGGTCCAATATTTCTTTTTACTCTCAGCGGCTCAAGATGTCTTTCAAGATATCCGGGTCGCACCGCACATCGACGCCTGCCTGCTCTTGTGCCAAAAGCATCGCAATGCGCGAGTCTTTATCGGCCCAGCCTCGGTCAAGTGCTTCTGTCATTTGGGCGAGTGTGAGTTTTGCAAATTGCATCTCTAGGTCAACTTCGCGGCCAAGTTCATTGGCCAACGTAACGTCTTTATGGGCCAGTTTTAACGAAAACTTAGCGGGCTCGTAAGCGCCACTTAAAAAGTGCGTGGGCAAGCCGTCAAAGGTTCGACGGCGCCCCATCGCACCGCTGCGCAACGCTTTGAAAAGAGTGGGTGCCTCGACGCCGGCTTTCACGCCCATTGAAAACACTTCTGCAATCGCAGAATTAAACATGTAACCCATGCAGTTGTGAACAAGCTTGGCGACCGAAGCGGCACCAACGGCGCCTAAAAATTGCACATCGTCTGACATGCACGACAGTAGAGGCGCATATTTGTTGAAGGTTGGCTCATCACCGCTCGTCCAAATCACAAGTTTGCCCGAAGCTGCACCTGTGGGGCCTCCACTGACCGGGGCATCTAAAAAAAAGAGCTCTTTTTTAGAAAGTTCAGCTTGCAGTTCTCGAATCACGCGAGGGGCGTTGGTTGAAAAATCAAACACTGCGCTACCTGCGCGTAGGCCGGCAGTCAACCCATGCAGACCAGTCAATACCTCTTGTACTTGGGCTGGGCCCGGCAGAGATAAGAAGACGAGATCAACTTGAGTGCCCAAGGCGGTGGGCGTCTCAGCCCATTGCGCACCTTGCGCGATCAGCGGTTGCGCATTCGTTTTGATCATGTCGTGGATGATCAGGGTATGCCCGTGTTTGATGAGATTCGTTGCCATCCTTGAACCCATCGTACCTAGTCCGATAAAACCGATTTTCATTTTTTGTCGTCCAGTTTTTGGTGAAGTCGATACAAAGCCGTGCTGCTTTAGTATTATTGAACACATTCAGCACTGTTCGTAAAACTATATCAGGAGACTTCTATGGCCACGGCCCCCACCTCAGAACGTCGTGAGCGTTTGCGCAAGACGGTTCCAAAAATGGTCGAATGCGCAGAAAAAGTTTTATACGGCGATATCTGGGAGCGTAAAGAGCTCTCTAAACGCGACCGCAGCATGATTACCATCGCCGCCTTGCTAACCTCGTTCAGGCCAGATCAATTGCGTGTTCACATTACGCGTGGTTTAGAAAATGGTTTGACCCAAGAAGAGATTGGGGAGCTTATCACTCACTTAGCGTTTTATTCGGGTTGGGCGTCATCCATGTCTGCCGCTCAAATTGCGTATGAGGTTTTTGAAGAGAAGGAAAAAAAATGAACTGTTCGAAGAATGTTTACCTAACAGGGACGCCTGCTCGAAAGCTGGTGCGCTCGACGCGTACGGCTCTAATGACTGCGTTCTTGCTTGCAGTTGTGTCAGTGATCGCACCTGCCGCTGCACAGACCTTTCCAAACAAGCCGCTCAAGATCGTGGTTGGGTTTCCGCCAGGCGGTGGGTCAGATTTAATGGCACGCATTGTGGCCGAAAAAATGTCAGTGATCTTCAAACAACCTGTGATTGTGGATAACAAACCGGGTGCGGGCTCAACCATTGCTGCAACCTTCGTCTCGCGTGCGGCACCAGACGGCTACACAATTCTCTTTGGCCAAGCTGCTAACGTAGGCGTTGCACCTGCGATCATGAGTACGCTGACGTACGATCCCCTCAAAGACTTTGCCCCGATTACGCGTTTGGTCTCTGCACCCTTGGTATTGGTGGGGCCTGCAGATCTTCCTGCAAAAAATTTAAAAGAACTGATCGCGCTAACTGCCGCGAAGCCCAATGCCTTGAGTTATGGTTCGCCGGGTTCGGGTACTGTGGGCCATCTTGCGGGTGCCATGTTCATGAACGAGGCCAAGCTTAAGGCGGTGCATGTGCCTTATAAAGGTCAGTCTTTACTCATTACCGATATGCTTGGGGGCCGTATTGCGATGTACTTTAGTACGATCGCGGTGGTCAAGCCCTATGTCGAAAGCGGTAAGATGCGTGCGTTTGGCGTAACCTCGGCAAAGCCCTCGGCAGCGTTTCCGGGTGTGCCGGCCATTGGCGACGCCGGTTTGCCTGGCTATGCCGTTGAGAACTGGTACGGTTTGCTGGCACCCGCCGGTACGCCAGCGGCAGTGATTGACACGCTGCAACAAACTGTTAAGCAAATCTTGCACTTACCTGAGGTGATGCAAGACCTCACCAAAGAGGGTGGCGAGATTGGTGGTGAGTCGTCCGCCGAGTTCGCGAAGTTCTTAAGTATCGACATCCCGCGCTGGAAAAAAATCGCAGTCGAGGCAGAATTAGCCCCTTGATTCAGCTTAATTCCGCTAAACAACGAGTGAACTTTACCTATGAACCCTAATCCTAAAAAACCAAACATTGTCGTTCTAGGCGCGGGAGCTGTTGGCTGCTACTTTGGTGGAATGTTGGCACGCGCGGGGCATAACGTGACGTTGGTGGCTCGTGCCGAGCACGTGGCCGCTATCTCTCAGCATGGCCTGCATATGGATTGTCAAAGTTTTCAAGAGTACGTTGCCGTTTCTGCAAGTGTAGATGTTGCCGTGGTTGCGCAGGCGGATTTAATTTTGCTGTGTGTGAAATCGCCCGATACCACCAAGACGATCGAAGCGATTAAACCTTATTTACAAAAGCACACCGCAATTGTGAGCTTGCAAAACGGAGTCGACAATGGTGAGCGCATTTGCGCCGTTGTGAGCAATCCAGTGTTTCCGGCTGTCGTGTATGTGGCAACAATTATGGCGGGGCCTGGCCGTCTCAAGCATCTGGGACGAGGCGAGTTAGCCATTGGGCAGTCAGCAGGCAACCATAATGATGTTGGCGCCGCTGATCAACTGACGGCGCTTGCCAAGTTGTTGACCGAGGGGGGCGTCCCTTGCGTGGTATCGCCAGACATCCGAAAAGATCAATGGAGCAAGTTTCTAGTGAATTGCAGTTACAACGCCATTTCGGCGATCGGTCAGTTGACCTACGGCAAAATGGTGCAGACCGAAGCGGTGCGTGTGCTGATTAATCAGTTAGCCGACGAGGTGGTGAGTGTGGCGCAGCATCAAGGGATTGCGCTCACGCATCAAGAGGCCCAGCGGGCTAACGACATGATCCCTCAGACGATGCCGGGCCAACTATCTTCAACGGCACAAGACCTTGCCCGTAAAAAACCGAGCGAAATTGAATTTTTAAACGGTTTGGTTGTACGCAAGGGCAAAGAGTACGGAATCGCGACCCCAGCTAACCAAAGCGTGTACGCCTTGGTCAAGATGCTAGAGGATGCTCAGGCACAACACAACGTATAGCTGCCTACCATTTTTACCCTCACGCTAGGCGGCATCAGGGTAGGCTCTGCGTCTTGCGGTTTCAAGCTGCAGCAGAGTAATCGATCTGACCTCACGTTGGCTGGCCTGAATATGCATTTCCATTAATTCACAGGCCAAAGTCGCATCGCCCGCGATGATCGCTTGCAATATTTTTTTGTGTTCAGTGTACGTCGCCTCGATTCGGGGGCGTTTCGTGAAATCGAGTTTGCGGATCATTCGAATACGCTCTGTAAGATCCCAATGCACGCGTGACACCTCTTCATTGCCCGCAGCCCGTACGATTGCGCAATGAAACTCTTCGTCCCAAATACTGACCTGTCTGCTATCTGCACTGCGCGTAGCAACTGGCGCTAACCAAATCTCAGTTAACGACTGAAGCAGGCGCACCGCTTCGCTTGTATCGCTACCTTTAGGGCGAGCGATAATTTTTTTGATCGAGGCAGTTTCAAGCAAAATTCTCAAGTCATACAGTTGATCAAATTTTTCAAAGTCTAAAGGCAAAATTCGCCAGCCACTGCGGAACAACACCTCGATATGACCTTCCTGTTGCAGGCGTGCCAAGGCTTGACGAAGAGGAGTACGCGAGACTGCAAGACGGTCGCAAAGTTCGTGCTCAGTAAAACGATCGCCTGGAAATAATACAAAATTGCCAATATCGCCTTTAAGTTGCTGATAGACTTGGTCGGCGAGCGTAGTCCGAGTGGCTTGTTGATCTTTTTGTTGTTTCATTTGAATGAATTTTGTTTTAGCGCTTCTCGGTCAGGCCGGCACTTATTTTCTGACTTCACGCTGAAATATTTCAAGGCTTAACTTTTTGGTTTCGATAAACGATGGGCTTGTCAGTGTTTGAATGGTTCTCGGTCTAGCATCTGAATACTCAAGGATATCTGAAATAGTGGTTGGGCGCTTGGTCAATAGCAAGACTTGATCGGCCAGATACACGGCCTCTTCCAAGTCATGAGATACCAGCATCATGGTGGTGTTGGTTTGCATGAACACCTCTTGAAGCTTTTCTCGAATAAAGAGCGTCATTTCAAAATCTAGGGCTGAGAAGGGTTCGTCTAAAAACAGAACTTCAGGCTCAGGTGCCAGTGCGCGCATGATTGAAGCGGTTTGCTGTTGCCCACCCGAGAGTTCGTAAGGATATCGGTTCAGGTCGAACTTGACATCAAACGACGCTACCAATTCTGCCAGTCGACGGTCAACCTCTGCTTTGCTTTTACCCATGAGTTTGAGCGGGTATGCGATGTTATCGATGGTGCGCCACCACGGAAACAACGCTTCGCGGTAGTTTTGAAATACATAGCCGATTCGCGTATCTTTCAGCGACTTACCGTCAAAGAGAATTTCCCCAGCATCGATCGGGATGAGACCGGCGATCATGTTGATCAAGGTTGATTTGCCACAGCCGTTAGGACCAAATATTGAGACAATTTTTCCTTTGGGAATGTTGAGATCAAAATTCTCATAGAGTGGCCAGCCTGCAAAATACTTGGTTAGGCCACGAATAGTGATGTGTGTACCAACGGGTCCGGGCCGAAAAGGCGCTACAGGAGCCTCAGTGAACATAGGGCCGTTTACGATGCGACTCATCTTCCGCTCCAGTGAACGATGTGTCGTTCAAGAAATAAAAATAAGATATTGAGTGTGTAGCCTAAGACGCCCGCTGCAATGATGGCGGCATACATAATCTTTGTATTCATGACTTGTTGTGCATCAATAATCTTGTGTCCTAGGCCATTTTCCGAACCAATGAACATTTCTGCTACCACGACGATCACTAACGCCATGGATACAGCCGAACGAAGCCCAACAAACGAAGGCTGTAGGCTTTCCCAAAACAGGACGTCTTTAAAAATTTGCCAACGGTTAGCGCCCATGACCTTGGCGGCCGCGACGCGCTGTTTGCGTGCATTGATGACACCGTAGGCGCAATTGAAGATGATGATGAGAAACGCTCCGAAGGTGGCGATTGCCACTTTATTGATATCTGAAATTCCAAAGATCAGCAGAAAGAGTGGAATCAGTGCAGAGGAGGGCGTTGATCTAAAAAAATCAATTAAAAATTCTACGCTGCTATAGGCGCGCACATTGCTACCAAGCAAGATCCCGAGTGGCATGCCGATGGCGGTGGCGATCCCAAAGGCGAGCAGCGTACGGTAGAGGGTGACACTAAAGTGTTGCAACAGGTCACCCCCAAGCATGCCCGACAGTAAAGTGGCTAACGTATCTGCCGGAGGCGGAAGCAAGATCGCTTTCACCAGACCGAACCTCACCACGAGATCCCAGATCACAAACAACCGCACGGGGCCGAGCAAAGGCAAAAGAGAGCCCCATTCGAATGGTTTGCGCACGATAGCGCCGGTTGCCAGTTGAGACGCTTGCCAACCGGGCTGCCTTGTGGGTTGAGATTGATTGTCGGGCATGATGTTTACGCTTTGTAAAGGATGTTTTCGATCGTGATTCTGCGACTGAAAATACCTTTTTCTGAAAACAAATCGAAAAACTTTTGAAAGTAGGCGGTGTCTGACGCGCTAAAGTCGGTTGACATGAGATAGTCCGATATGGGCACCTCGTTGGTGAGATCACCATCAATTGCTGTGTAGCCTTTTAACGAAGGGCGCGCTTGGGCTGGCGCGGTTTTGACTAAGTCGACGCCGCGTCTGTAGGCGGCGATATAACGCTTGGTGACCTCAGGATGCTTCTTAATAAACTCTGTTGTTAAGCTCGCTGAGCCCCCGTGCCAAGGTGCCATTTCATCGCCCAACACATAACGCGCAATGACACCGACCTCAAGGTTTCGCGTTAGGCCTTTTAGGCGACCGACGGTGCCGGTCGGTTCGAGGGTGTAACAGGCTTCAATCTGGTTCGCTGCAATGGCCGCAACGTGCTGTGCAATCGGTAGCTCAACGACAGTGGTATTGACGGCCTTGGCACGTTCAAGCACAGTTTTAGTGAGTGTGACGTTTTGAATGCCGGGCCCACAACCAATTTTTTTACCCGAGAGCTCAGAAATTGATTTTAGTGTGCTAGTTTTCGCGACTATAAATTCATCGAGTACATATTTTGCATTCGTGGGGTTAGTGCATATAATTTTTAGCAGGTTCGGTTGCGCCAGTTCAGCGATTCCTAAAGCGGCTGAGGCCGTGCCGTTTGAACTGCCACTTAGTCGTCCTGCCAACATCGACTCGGCAATCTGCTGGGGGCTGGCAAATTTCACAGCCTCAACGTCTAGGCCTGCCTCTTTAAAATACCCCTTATCTACCGCTGCAAAAAATGGCAAGCCTGAGGCAACAGGCCAATAGCCGATTTGAATCTTAGGCCCAGTTTGCGAAAATACTACCGAGGGAATGGCTAGCCCTGCCAGGCCAGCGCTAGCCGCTTTGAGTACGGTACGG
>CAMCII010000174.1 GCA_945874505.1 Bordetella parapertussis
GCGGTGGGCTGTGCAAGATTGCGCGTGCTAAGCGTAAGCCATCGATCGCCGTCTGCTGATCGCGTGGATCGGTCAGGTAGTTTGGTTGAATACGTGGTAAATCAAACGGATTGGTTGAGCGCGCGCGTACATGACCCACGCTGTAGGGCCGCTGCTGATAAAACCCAAGCGTCATCCCCGCAAACTGATCGAGCTGGCCGGCAATACCTGCCGCGTAGCTGCCAGGTGAAAAATGTAACTGCAGGTCAGGCTCGGCCAACTCGGGGCGCGACCCAGCAAAGCCAAAAGCTACTGAGGGGCTGATGGCTAAGACGCTGGGTCTGCCGAGCGCCCATTTGACAATTTCGCCTAATAATCTGACACCACGTGTCGTACTGTTAATGGTCTGCACGCCTTTTACACGTACCACCGAGCGCACCATGAAGTGATCATGAAAATTCTCACCTACCCCTTCAAGCGCATGAAACACGTTAATACCTAAGTCTTTTAACACCGCCTCAGGGCCAATACCCGACAACTGCAATAACTTGGGCGTATTCGCCGCGCCGGCACTGAGGATCACCTCGCGCGTTGCCCGCACAGTCTGCACGGGTGCATCGGGCGAGGCTTGATACTGCACACCCACCGCCCGCTTACCTTCAAACAAAATTCGAGTCGCCTGGGCGAGTGTGCGAACCTCTAGCCGGGCTTGCGCACGCGCCCGTGCCGGCTTTAAAAAGGCTCTGGCAGCACTGACGCGCCGCCCGTTCTGGATCCAGCGCTGGTAATAGCCCGCGCCCTTTTGACTTGCCGCGTTGTAATCAATGTGCGAGGGCAGGCCAAAACCGGCCGCAGCCTCAATAAAGGCGTCGCATAACGGATGGCGCCAGTCGCAATTGGTGATGGGAAGAAGCCCCTCAGAACCCCTAAAGTGGGCATCATGAGGCGCCATTCGTTTTTCAGTGCGTTTGAAATAAGGCAACACTTCGGCGTACGACCACCCAGCGTTACCGAGCTCGGCCCAATTGTCAAAATCACTTGCGGCACCCCGCGTGTAATTAAAGCCATTGATTGAACTCGAACCACCCAGGGTGCGACCCATACGCGTGATCACCTGGCGTCCATCAATACCAGGGCCCGGCTCTGTCAAAAAATCCCAGGTGTAGGCCGGATCATGGCCCACCTTAATAAACCCCGCCGGTATATGGATGTAAGGATTGCGATCGGGCGCCCCTGCTTCAAGCAAACAAACCGACACAGCCGGGTCTTCAGTTAAGCGATTGGCGAGCAGGCAGCCTGCGGCGCCCGCGCCCACAATCACGTAGTCATAGGTTTGCATCAACTCTCACTTTAGTTTTCAAGCGTGCCCGAATTGTAAAGCTGCCATCAAATCGAAGTCATCACGGATTTAGAAATCATCAGAGATTTGTATTGACGCTCACTTTAGCTTGGAAGGTAACGTTAACGAGAGCGCTGCCGCCAATATCAACAAAATACCTGCCGAGCCGAACGCAACCCAATGGGTGCCATACGCCTCGTAGGCCCAACCGCCCAGCCAAGAGCTAATCATAGCGCCCACCTGATGCGACAGGTACGTCCATCCGTACAACATCCCCACCAGCCTGACTCCGTACAAATCGGCCAAAATCGCCGAAGACATTGCAATACTGCCGGCCCAAACGATGCCACCGACCGCGGCAGCCACATACAGCTCGTAGTGGGTACCCACGATCAACAACGCAAAAAATCCAAATCCTCGAATCAAATAGATTGTTGAAAGAATGTAACGACGCGGGATCTTATCGGCTAATCGGCCAAGCACCAGCGTACTGAAAATTGCCACAAGCCCAATCAACCCAATCCCAAAAGAACTGGTCGTCGAATCAAACCCATGATCCATCAACATCGGCATGCCGTGGGTGCCAAGCAAATTCATGCTGAACCCACAGGTAAATAACCCCAGACAGATTTTCCAGAACGGCACGGTGCGCACCGCTTGCGTCATGGTCATCGTTGTAGCCGCTGCCGCCGCTGCGGTGCTCGTGCTACTTACCCCAGCCTGGGTCGGCAAAGTATCCGTCTGTTCGGGCGCATTCTCACGCATCACAAACAGCGCAATCGGCACCGCCAGCAACGCTAAGATCACCGAGTAGCCAACGAGCGTCGTCTGCCAGCCAAACGTTTCGATCGCCACAGTGAGCACGGGCGTCATCACTGCGATGCCGGCCATCGACCCGGTCGACAAGAAAAACAAGGCCATGCCGCGCTGACGGGTGAACCAGCGACTAATGATTGGCGTCACCGACACCGGGCTCGTAAAAGCCAAGCCGACTGATAGCAATACGCCAAAGGCTAAAAAGAAGGACCAAGGGGTGCGCGCATAGACTGACCATATCGAAGACAGCACCACGATCATCGCGCCCACCAACAACACAAATCTCGTGCCAAATCTAGCCACTAAATAGCCGGCCAAAGGCATAGCCAGGCCGTAGCACAACATACCAATAGCCACGATGCCTGCAAGCAAACTGCGACTAAAACCAAGATCTTCAGCGATCGGCAAAAAAAATGGTCCGATCCCCAGTCGCATACCGACTGTTAACAGCGTGAGCAGCGAAGCGCCTGCGACGATGTTCCAGCCAAAATACCAACTACTGACTTTTGACTGCGTCAAGGTACGTCTCCGTTTTTATATTTTGCAATTGTCGGTTTAATTTTTGCAATTGTCGGTTTAATTATGCAATATGACGAACTAAGCGCACTGCCTGATGTTAAGGTTCATTGACTCGATCTTGACATATTAAATGGATCAGGTCATTCACCCATTTTTGCAGCGCACTCTTAAAGCTGATCATGAACACTTTTCTTCGCCAAACATCCAAGCGCTTAATCTTATCACTCGCAACCATGGTAGTGGCCTCGTGTGCTTTTGCACAGACGCCCCCAGTGAACTACTTGGATCAGGCCTGGAGCGCACAAGACCGGGCTGATTATTACTGGACCTCTCAAGGGTCGGCGCTGCTCTCGTATGATATTTACCTTGCGCTTGAAGCCGCGGGCACCACAGATCTGTTTAACTCTCCGGCGCACAGTGACCGCATGGGTCTGCTCACAGAGCCACTCAATCTCGCGCAAAATCCTGACAACTTGCCCGTCGGCGTCGCAAAAGCCTCGATTACCGTGGGCCAGTACAAGGGCACCTACGCGGGGCTGACCTGTGCCGCCTGTCATACCGGACAAGTTCAGTATCAAGGTAAACAGATACGCATCGAAGGTGGCGCCTCAAACCGCCTCGCACTTTGGGACTGGCTGCGTTCACTGTCTGCCTCGCTCGATAGCGTCTCAACCGATCCTGAAAAATACAAGGGTTTGACTGAACGTATCCGCGCCAAAGGCCCTGTGGACGAGGCCGATCTTCGCAAACGGTTGATGGCAGACACGGCCTTGCTCAGAGAGCGCGTCGACACAATTTTGCTGGTACCGTTTAATCCGGGTCCAGGCCGTATGGACGCACTTGGGCTGATTCACAATGCGTTTACGGGTGGCGCCACGGGCACACTTGAAAACTTGCGTCTGGCCGCAGCCCCTGTCAAACCGCCTTTTCTCTGGAACGCCCCGCAATCGGCCTGGATTCAGTGGAGCGGCATCAGTGACAACCCGTTGACTAGAAACTTTGGCGAAACCCTAGGCGTGTTCGCGCGCTACGACTTGAAGTCTGCCGATCCCGCGTCAGGTTTATTTGAAACGACCACCGACATCAGAGGGATGATCAAACTTGAACACCTACTCAGACGTCTGGCCCCACCGAAATGGCCTGAAGAGCTGCTTGGTAAGCTTGATGAAGGGCGCATCAGAGATGGTGAAAAACTTTTTGCTAAGCACTGTATCGAGTGCCATACCTCCTATCCTTATCGCTGGAGTGAGCCGCGTAAAGGCGGTATGCGGGGGATCGAAAACGCTCTAGTCCCTCAGCGCATCGTCGGCACTGACGGCGCGCAACTCGCAGGTGTGACCTTTGACCCTAACCCGCTGATCGCAACTAAAAATCTGGCCTCCTATTTTGAGGGCAAGCAAGCGGTCTCTCGAGGCGAATTCACGGGCAAGATCGTGGGACAAATGCTTGAGCGTGCGCTCAAGCAAACAGGTCCTTTTACCCAAGCTGAATTAGAGGACATGAACGGCTATGCGCCCGCGGGAACAAGTGCCCCAGTTCAGAGTTACAAAGCGGGCCCAAGAGATGGCGTCTGGGCAACCGGGCCGTTCTTGCACAACGGCTCAGTTCCCAATATCTATGAACTCTTGTCGCCTGCAGCTGAACGATCAAAGACGTTTTATGTTGGTCGCGACTTTGACCCCATCAAACTTGGACTTGATACCTCTGGAAAAAAAGAAGGTTATTTCTTTGATACGACACGCATCGGCAATTCGAATGCCGGACACTCGTTTGAGGCGACAAAAAGCCCCGGTGTCATTGGGCCAGCCTTCAGCGAAAGCGAACGTTTCGCTTTGATTGAGTATCTCAAGTCGATTCCCAATCAAGCTGCGCGTGTGACACCCTATGGCGGTCCAAAAAATCCGTTGATTGCCAATGAAGACCCGCTTTGGTTTAACAAAAAGCATCCTTATTCTTCACCCAAACCTAACCCTGTGAGCGCTAAATAATGTCAGATCATATTGACGGCCCCCGTCAAACAGCTGACCCCGTCAGTGATCTCACCGATCTGTTTGCGTTTACCAGCCCCACCGATCCAACGCGCACAGTGCTCATCGCGTGCGTACTGCCTTTTGCAGGTGAGTCGGCATTGTTTTCAAACACCATCAACTACGCGTTTGTGTTGCGCCGCCTTAAGCAGACGGGTTTAGGTCTGCAAGCTGGTTTTGAGGCTTTGACAGACGAGTGGCGTTTTACTTTTCAATTCGAGGTGCTGGGCCCCGCAACTCAAACTGGTCGAGCTAAGCAGACGGGGCATTGCATACTGCCAAGTGGTGCCACCCTTGCGTTGACGGTAGATGATGAACAAGGCTTCGCAACCAGCGAAGGGCGTACACGCGTGTTCGCCGGTCTACGCTCGGATCCGTTTTTTCCGGGTTGGTTTCCACAAACAATGAAATCTGTCCCGAACTACCTTGAGAATGACAATGTCCTGAGTGTTGTCGTTGAGTTTGATACAGACTCAACCCTTGCACCTCAGCGCGGCAGTCTGTATGGCGTGATTGCCGAAACAACCCCCCGTCGCCCCAATCCAAAAAGTACGGTCATCCCGCGCTTTGACTGGGTCGGTCGCCCTGAACAAACAAACTTCATTATGGATCAGGTACCTGGTGGCCTGGATATTCGTGACCTTTGGAACCAAGAAACCCCCTTTGCGCTCAATCCCGAGCGTCTGCCGCTGTATCGACAACGCCTGACCGAAAGCCTGCAACTCTGGGACAGAAAAGACCAGAATATCGAATGGGATGCGGCCTCACTGCAGGCGCACGTGAACGTTCGACTCAGTGACTTTCTGACGATTGACGTTGCCAAACCAATAAGCGACAAAAGTCATCTTGAAATTGAAAAAAGTACGCTTGAAGGCCGCCCGTACACGACAGGTGGCGGGCGTACGGTCAATGCCAATGTCATCGACATTTTAGTCACGTGGCTCATCAACAGGGATCGAGGCCAGTTTTTACAAGGCGGTGCTTTGCAGGCGACGCAACCTGGCGGCACCACGTTTCCGTATGTGCGGCCCGGTAACAAGAACATGCTAAGCGTCACGCGCAGTGTCGACCTCAAGGCCTCAGCCCAAGAGGTCTGGCAGACCATCGGTGGGTTTGGTAGTCTTTGGCATCCACTGGTAGCCCAACTGACCCTCACCGGCGATGGCCCGGGGCAACTGCGGCGCATCGAAACGATTGACGGCAAAATCATGATTGAACGTTTAAGCGAACGCGATGAGGCTCAAAAACTTTACCGCTATGCAATGGTCAGTGGAATCCCTGCCAATCCTTACAACGGCACACTCTCAGTGCAAACCACTGCAGCAGGCTCAAGCGTGACGTGGTCAGTGTCATATCGACCTGAAGGTCAGGGGGATTTAATCGTGCGTTTAATTATCTCGAGCCTTCTGAACGCCGGGATGACAGCACTGAAGACGCGCTTTGGCGCGGCAACGTGAGCGTGCAGCACTCTGTGATTGCCTTGCCAGCCGCCACCGATGGCGCGTTGGCGCTCATTAACCACGAAAGTATATTGGATCGCTGCTGGCAGACGATCGACCTTCACCCAGACCGCTTGGGGATTGCTGCGCAACTGATTGACGAAGAGTATCGCCGCTCGCATTTTTTAGGGGATGCGAGCGCGTTGGACCGCCTACTGACTCTCTCTGAGACCTTACTGCAACAGTGTTCGGAGTCAGGCGAGGCTTATGTTCTGACAGCGCAGATTGCGTCGTTAGTACACAAGTTCGATCAGGCCACGCAATATTTAGTTCAGGCAAAAAATCTTGGCGCCTCGGCTCACAGCTTGTTGCGCCAACAACTGTCAATCGATCATGCCATCGGTCACAACTGGAAAGATGTCTTTGATACGAGGCTGCGTCTAAGCGTGCAAAGCCCAAACCTACAAAATCTTGTTGCGCTGGGTGCTTTGTACGCTGAAATGGGCCTGTATCAAGAGGCCGAAGATTCGTACCTGCGTGCGATTGCAGAAGATCGTGAACATTCGCCATTCAGTCTGGCGTGGGCGTGTTTTCAGTTAGGCGTTTTGTATGGCGAAACGCTTGAGCCAGCACAGCCCGCAACAGCACAGTATTGGTATGAACAAGCGGTGTCGTATATGCCACCCTATACGCACGCGCGTGTACATTTAGCCGAACTGCATCTTGACGCAGGGCGACTCGACACCGCACTCAACTTGTTACTGCCGATTCAAGACAGCGAAGATCCAGAGGTGTCTTGGCGTCTGGCACAACTTTACGAGCACAAAGGTGAGGCACGCGAGGCGAGTCATCACCTTGCGCGTACGCAGAAGAATTTTGAGCGCGTACTAGGTCGCCACGAGCTCGCGTTTGCCGATCACGCTGTCGATTTTTATCTCGAAGAGGGTAATCATCCAGAAAAAGCTTTGCAACTTGCTTTGTTGAATTTAGACAACCGCGTCACGCTCAGAGCCTTTGAACTCAGCCATGAAGCAGCACTGGCTTGTGGGCAACAGCTGTTAGCTCAGTCGTTGGCAGACCGTGCCGCGTTACAGTGGGGGCATCTGCCAGCGTTCGAACACTCGAAGCTACGCTCAGTCGCGATTGCGCCGCTAAACTCGGCGCCCAGCGCGGCACGAAACGCAGAACTGAGCTCAGCTTCCATCGCGTCTGCGACGTCCACATCGCAAAACTCTACATCTTCTTTCTCTACGACCTGAGCAAAGGCCTGACGATGAACCGTCGAAGTTTTTTAGTCAGTAGTGCCGCTAGTGCAATGTCTTGTGCGCTCCCGCTTGGATTGATGGCTGGGCAGGCGGTCGGCGCTGTGGCCACGCAAAACGCGAGTGCACTCTTGTCGTCTCAGCAATCGGTCGGTGATGCTCTATTTAGGCTACACAATTGGGAAACCGATCCTGAGCACACTGCGCTAGACGAAACTTCTGCCCCGTTTATTAGCCTGTCGGCAAACTGGAAAGCCTCTTGGCTGTGACCTGTCTGACCACCA
>CAMCII010000175.1 GCA_945874505.1 Bordetella parapertussis
GCAGACTTAACTGCAAAAATGGAGCTCAGCCGCAACAGCAATTGGCGCGTCACCGATGCGCCCGCTGACTACCTAGCCACCATGCTTGAAGCGATTGTCGCCATTGAACTCACCATCATCCGTGTACAAGCAAAATGGAAAGTCAGCCAAAACCGCACTGACTCTGACCGGATGGGGGTTGCCAAGGGTTTGGCCAGTACTGCGGGCCAAACCGACAGCGACCTGCAGATGGGTCACATTGTTGGGGCGAGCGGCGGCTTAGGTTAACGGCGGCTTTATCCTCCGACTGCTCGCCTATCAGAGCGGCGCGGGCTTGGGTAAGCAATATGAAGGCACACCTCGATGCAGCGTCGGCGGGCCTGTCGTTCAGCTTTTACTTGGTGCAGCTAACCGTTGCATGCAAAAGCAAGCCGTCGGCTTCATGACCGGGCACGACTTGGGCGTTGACCACGCGACACCCTGTCACTTTTTCGATGCCCGCGATTTGACGGGCTTTTTGCACCGCGAGGTCTGGCGTGAAGCCGCCCTCTTTACCGCCATAAGCCTCCCAACGGTTTTCTCCCAACGGGATGATGCTGATCTCGCGCTTATCTAAGACCACGATCTGACGAGCAGGGTCGCGATGGTAGTACACGGGGCTGCCTTGGCAACCCACCAAAAAAAAGGCCACGACCGCTGCCAGCACCTTCATGTCACTCTCCAGTACGCCTCGCTACTCGGGGCAAAATCACATCAAAAATATCTTTAGTCACGGCAACCACTCCGCTAACGGCTTCATGTCCGCCTAATACAGGAGTGATTCAGTCGCGGTGTCGTCACTTACCGATCGACCCTCCTCTTGCAATTAAGTTAAAGCATAACGTGCTTTGCGGGAATCACTCGCAGATTTTGACGCCTTTTGGTATCGTCTATTTATTGCCTGATTTATTTAGGTCGTTATCGCCTGGCTCGTTCAGGCCATGTATCCATTAAAAATAACATTTCCCCTGAGGCAAATCATCATGTCAAAAGTTGGCGTTTTACAGCTCCCCTCGATGAAGGGCCAGGTCTCTGACGCAGAGTGGCAAGCCCGTGTCGACTTGGCCGCCTGTTACCGGCTTGTCGCAATCTATGGCATGGCCGATATGGCCGCCAACCACATTTCAGCCCGGGTCCCTGGCGAAGAAGGCACGTTTTTGATTAATGCCTACGGCATGATGTACGAAGAAATTACCGCTTCTAGCCTGTTAAAAGTTGATCACCACGGCAACATCCTGACCAGCCCAGATTTTGGCGACCTCAACTACGGGTTGAACAAAGCCGGCTCGGTCATCCACAGCGCCATTCACCACGCCCGCGCCGATGTCGGTTGTGTGATTCACACCCATAGTTGGGCCTCAATGGCGATTTCTTCGCTTGAGTGCGGTTTATTGCCCCTGACCCAAACGGCGATGCGTTTCTTAAAAATCTCGTATCACAACTACGAAGGCGTCGTGTTAGACGAGAGCGAGCAAGAATCTTTATGCAAAGACTTAGGCATGAGCGAAGCCATGATTCTGCGCAATCACGGCGCCCTGACCGTGGGGCGCACTGTTGGCGAAGCGTTTAACTGGATGCACCGCCTTGAACTGTCGTGTCACGCGCAGTTAGGTGCAATGTCATGCAACAGCCCGCTTTCAAAAGTGTCGCAAAAAGTGCTGGATGAAACCTGGAACAACTACCAACCTGGCACACGCCGGGCCTATGGCGTGATGGAGTGGCCTGCTCTGTTACGTAAACTCGACCGTACGGATATTTCTTATCGTGATTAAATCTATCGCTTCGCTGTTGTTAAGTTCGGTACTCGGGTGCGTCTTGTCTGCTCACGCCCAAAACGTGCAAGAGTATCCGAGCAAGCCTGTCAAAATCATTGTGTCCTTTACCGCAGGCGGCACAACCGACATCATCGCGCGTAGTGTTGGTCTAAACCTTTCCGAGCAACTCAAACAGCCGTTTGTGATCGAAAACAAGCCAGGTGCGGGTGGCAATATCGGCACCGAAATGGTCGTACGCTCACCGGCCGATGGCTACACCGTGACCATTGCTTCGGTCGGGCCGATTGCCATCAACCCAACGCTGTACAAAGACCTTCGCTTCGATGCGCTCGTTGACTTGGTACCTGTCGTGCTCATTGCCGACGTGCCCAACGTATTAGTCGTCAGCCCCAACTTACCGGTCAACACCTTTGCAGAGTTTGTCGCGTACGCGAAGGCGAAGCCGGCTGGCACATTGAATTATGCCTCGACGGGTACGGGCACCTCTTCACATTTGTCGAGCTATATGTTGATGGACGCGATTGGCGTGAACGCACAACATATCCCTTACAAAGGTGCTGAAGCGCTCAATGATTTAATCGCCAGTCGCATCGACTTTATGTTTGCCACAATCCCCTCGGTCATTTCGCAAATTAAGGGCGGCAAGCTACGTGCCATCGCGGTCAGTAGCCCCAAGCCCTCGCGCTCATTGCCTGGCGTCCCCACCGTTGCAGAAAATGGTTTTCCAGACTACGCGGCGGGCTCTTGGTTTGGCATGCTGGCGCCCAAAGGTACGCCACAAGCGATTATCGACAAGCTGAACAAAGAAGTGAACCTTGCGATGATTCCACTTGAGCAGCGCTTTATTCAAGAAGGCGCTGACCCCGTCGGAGGCACGGCCGCGTATTTTCAAGAATTCATTCGCAAAGAGCACCTTAAGTGGAAAAAAGTCGTGATTGATTCAGGTTCGATCCCGCGTTAAGGAAGCTGGCGTGACAAAAATTGTGTTGAAACATCCAGCGCGCATCCTCTTGTCTGACAAAACGGCGCAAGAGCTTGCGCCACAAATGAAAGACATTCTTGGGGCTGACGGCTATCAACTGGTAAGCCCAGACGCGATACATGCCGGCACGCAAGACATCGACTTTTGTTTTGTGTCGCGCGATATCACCGCCGGCTCGACCAAGCATAAAATTGAAGCCAGTACGCAATATGTGTACGACGCCCTACTCAAATCCAAAACACTGCAGTGGGTACATGTGCACTCTGCGGGCGTTGATCGACAAGTGTTTCTGGATTTGATGGCGCGCGGGGTGACCGTCACTTCGTCTTCAGGTGCGAGTGCAAGCTTGGTGGCTCAAACCGCTTTGACAGGATTGCTATCACTCGCGCGACGCTTTCCACAACTCGCCGCCGCACAGCGTGCCCATGTCTGGGCGCCGTTTATAAAGGTCGGTCTACCTCCAGATCTCGAGGGTCAAACCGCAACCATCGTAGGCTGGGGCCCCATCGGACAAAAGCTTGGCGCCTGGTTAGGCGCACTCGGTTTGAAAATTATTGTGGTTCGTCAGTCTGCGACCTCTTTAATCGAGAACACCCGCGTCGTGAGTTTTGATAGCTTTAATCAAATTTTGCCAGAAACCGACTGGTTAGTGCTGGCTTGCCCACTCACCAAACAAACGACCAACTTAGTCAGCAAAGACGCACTCGCCCTCATGAAGCCCGGCTCGCACATCGTGAATATTTCACGCGGCACCGTGATTGACGAACCTGCCATGATCGAGGCCTTGCAAAAGGGGCACTTAGCGGGCGCCTACCTTGACGTGTTTGCGCAAGAGCCTTTGCATGTCGACTCGCCGTTGTGGGACATGCCGAATGTCATTTGCACGCCACACACCTCTGGGTTTTCAGATGCCATCTTGCACCGTATGGCACAAAAATTTATTGAAAATCTGGGCTACTGGAAGCGTGGCGAGCCGATGATTAACGTGGCCTCGCTGCGCTAAGTCGCTTTAGCTCTGACTCTGACTCTGACTCTGACTCTGACTCTGACTCTGACTCTGACTCTGACTCTGACTCTGACTCTGACCCTGACTTTGACTCTGACTCTGACTTTGACCGCTGCTGCTTTGGGATTGCGTCTGTTTCTGCGCTGATACAGCGATCGGTTGGTGAACCGGCGCTGCGTCAATCACTTGCACTGTTACCCCAACAGCAAGCTGATGATCGCCACCACCGCGAATCACTCCGCGCAACGGCGACACGTCACCAAAGTCACGGCCAACGGCCAGACGCACGTGACTTGAACCTGCCAACACATTGTTCGTTGGATCGAGCTCTAACCACTGACCCGGCGCTTGCGGGCAATACACCGCCACCCAAGCATGCGAGGCGTCAGCCCCGCGTAACTTAACGGTGCCCGGCGCGGGTTTCGTCAACAGATAGCCACTGACATATTGGGCGCTTAAGCCCATCGCGCGTAAACAACCAATCAGTATGTGAGAAAAATCCTGACACACACCAGCCCGTTTATTAAAGGCCTCGAGGATAGGGGTATGCACCTCAGTTGCAGTCGGTGAATAGGTAAAGTCTTCATGAATACGCGAAGACAACTCAATACTTGCTTCAGCAAGGTTACGCCCTGGTGCAAACGAGCGCTGTGCATACGCCCGCAGCTCAACAAGACGCGGCACATAGGGGCTCAAAAAAGAAAACTCGCTTGCCGCAACATAAGGTCGATCAAGCGCATATGCGAGCGCGTCGCGTACCTCTTCCCAAGTCACTACTTGACTAGCATCAAACTGTGCATAACGGTCTGTGAGCGTCACCACCGAGCGCGAGCGCACCAGCAACGCGGCGTGAGGTGTAGACAGCGTGAAGAACGTGCGATGGTTACCAAAGGCGTCTTGACTTTCAGTTTGGCAGTCGGGCTTGGGCGAGATCTCTAACTCTGTGGATAAGACTTGTTGCCAAGCGGTTTTTCGAGGCCGCAAATACGCCAAATGATGGGCAAGTTCGACCTCGGTCTGATAGGTGTACTTAGAGTCGTGCTCGACTTCGACGTTGATCATGAGGCAAAGTGCCTATCAACAGCTAGCGCAAAAAACCGCCGGCTAATGTCATCAGACACATTTGCAGCAAATATACCGAGCGTACGAACCATTTCAACTTGCACTAACACCGAGTCTTCGTGCGGATCAAATTCTGGCAGCCCTTCAAGCAGTACGTCACCATTCGGCAAGTGTTTAATCTCACCCTTAAGCGCCTGTAAGATGCAGTTAATCGAACGGGGGTTAGTTTCGTCTGTGACCAACAAGTCCATTAAGGCTGAAATATCTTGCTGACGCTGATAACGCGTACGGTAGGTAATCGAACTATCAAACAGCACCAAAAGTGTTTCAAAGCCTCTGGGTGTATAGACGGAAGCGTGCGTAAAAAACGCAACCAAAATACCGCTTAAATTGACCAGCCGCTCAATCAAACGCCCCGCCGCCAACATATGCCAGCCCAGATCTCGGGTCATGCGGTCAGATTGAAAGCCCACCAAGGCAACCAACTGTATGCCGATGACATCAAGCACCTCAATCGTATCGATCGGATTTCGAGGTGCAGCGCGGCCCACACGCTTCGTTCGAGGCTTGGCGGCCTGAGACGCGCCCACCAGTGCAGGATGAACCGTATTGTGCATCAGCATTTGCTTCATCGATTGAGCAATTTCAGCATGTTCAGCAGGTAAACGATCACGCACCGCTTTCAGTGAAAACTCGAGTTGCTCAAGATTGTCGAGCAAACCACGCGTATCCTTCTGTATCAACTGCGCGATCAGGGTGCGCCCAAAGACCGAGGCAGACTTTGTCAGACTTGGTGTGCCCTCTGGTATTAAGCCATGTAATCTACCTAGCGCCCCAATGGCATCATTCAAGGCTGGCAAGCTATCTTGTTGATTCGTACTGACCAACACCAACGCTTCTTTGGCTAACCGCACCATCAACTCACAACGTTCGGTATAACGCCCTAGCCAAAAAAGGCTCTCAGCAGCGCGGCTCGACACCAATTGCTCGGTTGCTGTCCAGCGCGGCAAACGCGCGCGGTTAGGCAACATCGAATAGGTATCAACCTGTTGGTCCGTCATTACCCAAGTATCAAGAGTACTGCCGCCACTTTGGATTGAAACGATATGAGGATCAACCGTTGCAATGCGCGTCATGCCGCCTTGCAATAATTGCCACTCCCCGTCACCCGAAGCAATGGCATACACACGCAACATGGCCGTGCGCGGCGAAATTTCGTCGCCCTGCCAAGTCGGTGCCTGTGAAAAGGGTAAATAGCTTTGGGTCGTATAAATATCAGGCTGCGAACCAATGCGCTTGCGCCAAACGTCGAGCTCTTCAGGGCCGAGCAAACTCGCGATCGCCGGCTGAAAATTTGTTGCTGCGTTGGTTGCGTAGGTTGGCTTAATCACCTGCGTATGCAAATCAGGGGCGATATCTTGCCAGGCCGCGATCTCGCCACACCACCACGTGTTAAGTGAAGGCATTTTTAAAGGTTCATTCAGCAAGTATTCTGAGATCGCAGGCAAAAATCCCTGTATAGCTGGCGACTCTAAAAAGCTGGTGCCAAGTGCATTGGCCATCACCACACTGCCGGCACGTATCGCCTGCAGTAACCCCGGTACGCCCAAGCTTGAATCGGCACGCAGTTCAAGGGGGTCGCAAAAGTCATCATCCAACCGACGCAGCAAACCATGTATGCGTTGCAAGCCGTGCATCGTCTTCAAATAGAGCTTGTCGTCGCGCACCGCCAGGTCGGCCCCCTCAACCAAAGGCAAACCAAGATAGCGCGCCAGATACGCATGCTCAAAATACGTTTCACTGTAGGGCCCTGGGGTCAACAGCGCAAAGCGCGGAGCGCCCTCTGCGATTGACGCCGCCGCACTTGTCATGGATTCAAGCAGGCGCTTGTAGCTTGACGCGACATGCTGCACTCGCATTTCTCGATACGCCTCAGGAAACACGCGCGACACCGTCAGGCGATTTTCAAGCACATACCCTAAGCCCGACGGCGTTTGGGTGCGCTGACCAATCACCCACCACCGACCATCCGGGCCACGCGCAATATCAAAGGCGACCACATGCAAATAGACGCCGCCCAGAGGCTTGACCCCTTGCATCGCGCGCAAGTAGCCAGGGTTGCCCAAGATCAACGCACCGGGCAAGTAGCCGCCGCGGATCAGTCGCTGTTCACCGTAAACATCCTGCAAAATCGCATTCAACAACTTGGCACGCTGCTGTAAGCTCGTTGATATACCACGCCAGTCTGCGGGCGTGATCAACATCGGCAGCGCGTTCAGTGACCACGGTCGCGCTTGATCCTGTTGATCTCCGTAGACGTTATAGGTAATGCCGTTTTGTTGAATCAACCGGTCAATGGTCTCACTACTTTGCGGCAGACCAGTGATACCCGCTTCGCCCAAATAACTAAAGAACGTTTGCCATGGCTTGCGCAAAGCGCCGCTCGCGTCTCTCAGTTCGTCGTAATGACCTAGCTTAACCGGCGCCGCGAGCTGACCCGCGAGCGCGAACGCGCGCTCGCGGTCGCGTTGACCCTTTGCTGCGGAGTCGGGAGTCGATGTTGTGTCGGGCGACATGGGCCTTGAGTTTTAAATTTGTGATGTTCGGCGTAAGTCGAGTGTAAAGGGAAATTCTGCCCCAGTGGCCTGAGGTTGTAACTCGATTTCACCGGGCGTATGCTCAAGCTTGAAAAATCTTGCACGCCGGCGACTCTCGGCTTCAAAAGAATTCACCGGCAGGGTATCGTAACTACGCCCACCCGGATGCACCACATGGTAGCGGCAGCCACC
>CAMCII010000176.1 GCA_945874505.1 Bordetella parapertussis
ATTCTTTCGTGGCGAATCATGAAGGTCAGAGGCTCGGGCGACAAAGATTGAAACGACAAGCGCTGTCCCAAACCGCCTCGATACTTGCCCGCACCACCGCTGTCGATAATCAGGCTTTTTTCAGTGATCAACATCGGCGTTTGATTTTCAAACTGCTCGATAGGATTATTAGCAATATTGGTCGGAAAGCTTAAACACGCGGGGCCATCGCTTTGCGCGCGAGCGCCGTAGCCGCCACTCATAAAAAACATTTTCACAAACTTTCGGTTTGAACGATCGACGCCTTTAAAGTAGACGTTCCAGATCGGTGAACCGCTGTCGGCGATCACTCTATCTGGGATGATTTTAGATAGAGCACCGAAGATCACGAACGGCAGGTAGTGGCCAGACAAGTGCCGACCCCAGACAGGTGCAGGTCGGGTTGGATTGACCAGCGAACCCTCGGGCGCCAACAAGGTCAAGGGCCTTAACCCCCCATCGTTATTGGGCGAGCCGGGGTCAAAGGCGCATTTAATTGCGTACGCACTGTAGGCAAACGTGAAGTTGTACACCGAGTTAATCGGCTTATCAATTTGCGGATCCGTACCCGCGAAGTCAACCAAAATATCAGAGCCTGTTTTTTTGATCGAGCAGCAAATCGTCAGTGGCTTCTCAAAGCCATCGGCAGTGACCTGATCGGTACATTCACCATCAGGGATCGCCTCTAACATCTTGCGCATGCTCAACTCAGAACGCGACAAGATCGAATCCGTCACACGCTTGAGATCGTCAATGCCCTCTTGCTGTAGAAGATTGAGCAGTTTTGTTTGGGCTAGGTCATAGGCTGCAAATTGAGCGCGAATATCGCCCAGAGTTTCAGTGGGCTCGCGCAAGTTTTCTTGCAAAAACGAAATCACATCCGTATTTTCTTCACCACGTCGCACGATTTTTAAAATCGGAATACACAGACCCTCTTCATATGAGTCTTTTGCGAACGGCGATGGTGCACCACCAATATCAACGGTATGAAACGTTGACCCCACAAAAGCAACGAGCTCGCGACCACGAAAAATAGGTCGCACCATCGTGACGTCATTTAGGTGCCCAGTGCCAAGCCAAGGGTCGTTCGAGATTAAAACGTCGCCAGGCTCAAGGCTGTGTTGCGGATGCTTTTGAAGCATCGCCTGCAAGGTTCTGGGCATGGTCCCCAGAAAGGACGGAATCGATCTGGATGATTGTGCGAATACCCGACCATCAGCATCCATCAACGAACAAGCAAGATCCCAATTTTCACGAACCACCACAGAAAATGATGTCCGTACAAAGGTTTGTGCCACTTCATCCATCAAGCCGGTTAAACGTCTCCAGACGATGCCGAGCTGAAGTGCACTGATCTCTTTACTCATTGTCTACCTTATAATTTTTGGTAATTTCAAGCGAGAAGTGTAACGCGATACAAAGTTTGACCTATGAAGCATCACCAAAGCGAAGCTAGGATTTTCCCTAACTCTTTGATCGCGATAAGATACGCTGCACCTTAGAGGCAGCACCACCGCCTCTGGCAATGCGAGGCACGCGCAAAGACTCAAAACACTTGACAAGCACGAACGGAGCATTAGATGGGGAAAACGTCAGATAAAGATCAGCAATTAGACTTGGGCGACCGCGAGTCGATTTATCAACCCACTCAAAAAGGGCTGATATTTCCAGAAAAACCCACCGGTATGTCGATCGCACAAGAGCGACACCACCGCAAAGAGCGGCTGGTTGCAGCCTGCCGTGCCTTTGCGTTGCAGGGTTTTGACTACGGCTTTGCGGGTCACTTAACCGTGCGCGATCCACAGCACCCCCATTTGTACTGGACCAACCCGATGGCGGTCCATTTTTCGCAGGTCAACATCTCGAACCTGATTTTGGCAGATCATCAGGGCACAGTGGTTGAAGGCGACTACGCGATCAATCAAGCGGGCTTTGTGTTGCATGGTGCAGTGCACGAAATGCACCCCGATATCATCGCCATGTGCCACGCCCATACGGTCTACGGTACGGCCTTCGCCTCGCTCGGTAAAAAGCTCGATCCGATCAGTCAGGATGCAGCGGCCTTTTATGAAGACCATGTCGTGATCGGCGCTGAAGCGGGTCAGGTCGCCGTAGAGACCAAAGCGGGCTTGGGCGTTGCTGAGTCGTTCAAGGGGGTCAAAGCCGCGATTCATAAAAACCACGGGCTATTGACGGCCAGCCGGCACAGCATCGAGGCGGCGGCCTTTTGGTTTATTGCGCTTGAACGCTGTTGCCAGCAACAACTGCTGATTGAGGCGACAGGCCTCAAGCCCACGCTGGTACCGCACGACAAGGCGCTTTACAGTCGCGAGCACGTAGGCAGTGAGTATATTGGTTGGCTACATTTTCAAACCATCTGGAATCAGTTGCTGCAGACCCAACCCGACATGTTCGATTAACTGAAACCAGTTGCTGCTGACCAAACCCGACACGGTCGACTAACTGGCTCCAGTTGCTGCAGACCGAGCCCGACACGTTCGACTAACTGGACCCAGTTGCTACACCCCTAAACCCGACATCTTCGACTAACCGCCTCGCGACGCTTTCAGCACCCTCACAAGGGCATTAAATTCTTCTATCCTGGCAGTTGACGGCCGGGCAATTAACGCGATCTTTCGTTTAGGAGCCGGCGCAGTCAACGGCCTTGCAATCAAGTTAGTCTGTACCAACAGACCAGACTTGACTGCCATCTCGGGCAACAACGCAATCCCTAAACCAGACTCAACCATCTGCACGAGCGTGAGCAGACTGGTAGCTTCAATGCCATCGGTACTGGTGAGATCGCTTTTTGTGCAGACAGTTAACGTGTGCTCGCGCAGGCAATTACCCTCTTCTAACAACAGCACACGATCTGCTAACTGGTTGGTTAACTGGATTTCTTTGTTTTTAAGCACTGGATCGTGCTGATTGCCAATCAACCATAACTCATCATCAAACAGTTCTTTGATCAAAAAACCCTCTGTCTCGTAGGGCAAGGCGATTAAGGCAAAGTCTAATTGATGTCGATTGAGCTTATCGATCAAGTTCGCCGACAAATCCTCACGCAGCACAATTTTTAGGTGTGGAAAATCGTCTCTCATTTTGGATAACAAGGCTGGTAATAAAAAAGGAGCGATTGTTGGGATCACGCCCAACTTAATCACGCCCATCATCGATCCAGCAGCCCCTCGAACAAAATCGACCAAATCGTCTGCCTGTGCGATTAAGCGCTGCGCACGCTCAACCACGCCGCGGCCAATGGGCGTGAGTGACACCGAGTGCTTATCACGCTCGACTAACTGTGTGCCTAGAGCGTCTTCTAGCTCTTTGAGCCCAGCGCTTAGGGTCGACTGCCCGACAAAGCACCGTTCAGCAGCCTTGGTAAAACTTAAGGTTTCACTAAGCGCGATTAAATAACGTAACTGTTTAAGGGTAGGGATTGCGGCCATATATTGCTCTCTCGGTTGCTCTCTGCTGCTCTCTGCTGCTCTCTGCTGCTCTCGGTTGCTCTCTGCTGCTCTCTGCTGTTCTCTTTGTTATCTATTAAATAGATCATTATGATTATTTTAATTCATTTGATTGATTACATCAAGAGGCTCAAACTTCGTCTGTTGTTCAATTTTTCACCCAAAAGGCCTTATATGTCGATCATCAACACCCCAGTTCAGCCGTTCAAAACCCAAGCCTTTCACAATGGTAAGTTCATCACTGTTTCGGACGAAAGCCTCAAAGGCAAGTGGTCAGTCATGATTTTTATGCCCGCAGCCTTTACCTTCAATTGCCCCACAGAGATTGAAGATGCTGCCGACAACTACGCCGAATTTCAAAAAGTGGGCGCCGAGGTCTATATCGTGACAACCGATACGCACTTCTCGCACAAAGTCTGGCACGAGACTTCACCAGCGGTTGGCAAGGCTAAGTTTCCGTTAGTCGGCGACCCAACCCATACGCTGACACGCGGTTTTGGCGTTCATATTGAAGAAGAAGGCTTGGCCTTGCGGGGCACCTTCGTCATCAATCCTGATGGCGTCATCAAGACCGCTGAAGTGCATTCGAACGAAATCGCTCGCGATATCTCTGAAACCTTGCGCAAGCTCAAAGCTGCTCAGTACACCGCCGCTCACCCAGGCGAAGTGTGCCCAGCCAAATGGAAAGAAGGCGCGGCAACCTTGACGCCATCTTTGGACCTGGTCGGCAAGATCTAAGTTCAGACAACGCAGCAACCAAGCAGACTCTCTTCGGAGAGTCTATTGGAGAGGACAAACTCCTGCCCAATAGGCTCACCAAATATTAAGGAACTCACCATGTTAGATAACAACCTCAAAGCCCAACTGAAAATTTATTTCGAAAAGATTGTGAGCCCAATCGGTTTGACCGCCTCGTTAGATAGCAACCCAGCCTCAGCTGAAATGCTCGAACTATTAAATGAGGTTGCCGAACAATCAGACAAGATAACTGTCACCACCACCGGCAACGCCAAACACACCCCGAGCTTCACGGTTGGCAAAGTCGGCGAAGACGCACGTATTCACTTTTCGGGCCTACCAATGGGCCATGAGATGACGTCTTTCGTGTTGGCCATTTTGCAAGCTAGCGGCTACCCACCCAAGGTTGAGCAAGAGATCATTGAACGCATTCGTGAACTCGACGGCAAGCTGCGCTTTCAGACTTTTATTTCATTGTCATGCCATAACTGCCCAGATGTTGTGCAAGCGTTAAACCTCATAGCAGCACTGAATCCAAACGTCGAACACGAGATGATTGACGGCGCTCTGTTTCAAGGCTTGGTCGACCAGCACCAAGTCATGGCAGTGCCGACAGTCCTCTTAAATAACGAAGCCTTTGGACAAGGGCGCATGAGTGTCGAAGAAATCATCACTAAGCTCGATACCAACAGCCCCCAAAAAGACGCGGCAAAGCTCAACGCCAAAGACGCGTTTGATATGTTGGTGATTGGCGGTGGGCCGGCCGGTTCAGCGGCTGCGATTTACGCAGCACGCAAAGGCATCCGCACCGGGGTGTTAGCCGAGCGCTTTGGTGGACAAGTGATGGACACCATGGGCATTGAGAACTTTATTTCTGTCAAAGAAACCGAAGGGCCTAAGTTAGTGCAAGCGCTTGAGCAGCACGTCAAAACCTACGAAGTCGACATCATGAATTTGCAACGTGCCACAGCCTTGCGTCAGGGCGTAAATGGTCATGAAGTTGAGCTAGCGAACGGAGCGATTCTGAAAAGCAAGGCGGTGGTCGTGAGCACTGGCGCGCGCTGGAGAGAAATGAACGTACCTGGCGAGCAAGAGTATCGCAACAAAGGGGTCGCCTACTGCCCTCACTGCGATGGCCCTTTATTTAAAGGTAAACGCGTTGCCGTCATTGGTGGCGGTAACTCGGGCGTGGAAGCCGCGATTGACTTAGCCGGTATTGTCAGCCACGTCACGCTGCTTGAATTTGATAGCAAGCTACGCGCGGATGCCGTCTTGCAAAACAAGCTTGCCAGCTTGCCTAACGTGAAGGTCATCAAAAGCGCCTTGACCAAAGAGGTCTTGGGCGACGGCACAAAAGTCAATAGCTTGCGTTACCAAGACCGCGTCAGCAACGAACTACATAACATTGAGCTTGAAGGGATCTTTGTGCAAATCGGCTTACTCCCCAATACCGATTGGCTCAAAGGCACGCTTGAACTATCAAAGCATGGCGAAGTCATCGTTGACCATAAAGGCGAGACTTCAATGCCAGGTGTGTTTGCTGCAGGCGATTGCACCACCGTGCCTTATAAGCAAATCATTATCGCGATGGGCGAAGGTGCGAAAGCGTCGCTGTCGGCCTTTGATTACCTGATTCGGTCACCGATCGCAGAACCTTTGAAAGCGCTGGCAGCCTAAGGACGTACACGGCAAGACGTACACGGCACTTGGCTCGCTGTTAGGATTTTTCGACGTTGAGTATTTTTAGACGCTCATTCCCTACCAACCAAAAAAGAGACAGCTGCGACGGTCTCTTTTTTGGCTGTGGCGATGTTAAATTGCACGACATCGCTACCCTGACTTTGGCTCATTTGATGTAAATCAACAAAAGCCTTTTTAACTTAACGGATCAAATATATTGCTGCTGCCCTGTGATATTTTTATTGCTCTTAGAAAATCAATTGAGATGAGCAATGAATCACACACCAGCGATACAAACCGTTGACGCTATTATTATCGGTGCCGGTTTTTCAGGCATGTACCAACTGCACAGTCTGCGTGACAAGCTCGGACTCACTGCAAAAGTGCTCGAACGCGCGACAGGTGTAGGCGGCACTTGGTACTGGAACCGCTATCCCGGCGCGCGATGTGACTCTGAAAGTCATAGCTACATGTTTTATTTTTCTAAAGAACTCGTACAAGAGTGGGACTGGACCGAGCGCTTTCCTCAACAACCTGAACTATTGCGTTATCTAAATTTTGTCACAGACAGGCTGAATCTTCGATCAGACATCAAACTTAACACCACGATGACTCAGGCGCATTTTGATGCCACAACCAATCGGTGGTTAGTGCAGACCGACACGGGTGAGCAGTTCAACGCACAGTTCTTAATTACCGCAGTGGGTTGTCTGTCTAACGCCAATATTCCAAAAATAGAGGGACTTGCTGACTTTAAAGGCGAGTGGTATCACACAGGTGAATGGCCTCATGCAGGCGTTGATTTCACAGGCAAACGGGTTGGCATCATTGGGACCGGTTCGACAGGTATTCAGGCAATCCCAGTGATCGCAGAACAAGCGAAACACTTGACTGTTTTTCAACGCACCGCGAATTACAGTCTACCTGCACGCCACCACCCTCTAAGCGAAGAGTTTAAGCAATATGCAAAAGATCACGCGGCTGACATCTACAAGGTCATGACCTCAAACTCCAATGGCCATGCGTTTCACATTGAAGATCGTTCAGCCATCGATACACCAGCAGAGATCAGAAACAAGACCTACGAAGAAAAATGGGCAATGGGTGGTTTTCAATTTCGTGCCGCATATCGTGACTTATTGACCAATGCGGCCGCTAACAAAACTGCCGCTGACTTTATTCGTGAAAAAATTCGCGGCATCGTGAAAGATCCTAAGGTGAGCGAGTTGCTCACCGATATTGATCATCCCTTCGCAGCTAAGCGCCCACCCGTCGATGCCAACTATTTTGAGACGTACAACCGTTCCAACGTTGAGCTGGTCGATTTGCGCTTAGCTCCAATTGAAAAGATGACTGCCAAAGGCGTTCAAACCAAAGAGCGAGAATATGAGTTTGACATCATCGTTTTTGCAACAGGTTTTGATGCACTGACAGGGTCGTTAGTCAAACTCGATATCGTGGGTCGCAACCAGCGCTCACTCAAAGACTACTGGAGCTCTGGGCCACGCACCAACTTAGGCTTACAGGTTCCTGGCTTTCCAAATATGTTCACCATCACGGGGCCCGGTAGCCCCTCGGTGCTGTGCAACATGCCGCCTGCAATCGAACAACATGTCGA
>CAMCII010000177.1 GCA_945874505.1 Bordetella parapertussis
AGCAGCGGCGGTCGATAGTGCTGCGGGTGCAGAGCTTTTCTTTACAGCTGATTTGTTAGCAGTTGCCATGATATGTGTCCTTGATCAGATTATTTCGATTTGCCTTGGGCGAACAACACGTCGAGTTTGCCTTCAAACTCGTGGTAATTGATGCGTTCGTAGAGTTCATCGCGCGTTTGCATCATGTCGATCACGTTGCGCTGATGTCCATCGCGACGAACCGCCTCGTAGACGGCTTCTGCTGCTTTGTTTGCGGCACGAAATGCCGATAACGGATACAGCACCATGCCAACCCCAGCAGACTTCAGCTCTTCGACGCTGAATAAGGGCGTTTTGCCGAACTCAGTGATGTTTGCCAATAAGGGCACGCCCGCTGCTTTGGCAAATTTTTCAAAGGTTGGCAGGTCGTAAGCGGCTTCTGCGAAGATCGCATCGGCGCCGGCTTCGATACAGGCTAAGGCGCGTTCAATCGCAGCATCTACGCCGTGCGAGGCGATCGCATCGGTGCGTGCAATGATATAAAAACTGTCGTCGGTACGTGCGTCGACAGCTGCTTTGACGCGATCGCGCATCTCTTCGGTTGAAACGATTTCTTTGCCAGGACGGTGGCCGCAGCGTTTAGCACCAACCTGATCCTCGATATGGCAACCCGCAGCGCCGAATTTAGTCAGACTTTGAATCGTGCGAGCGATGTTAAATGCCGAGGGACCAAAACCAGTATCGATGTCAACGATCAAGGGTGTGTCGCACACGTCTGTGATGCGACGCACGTCGGTCAAGACGTCGTCAAGCGTGTTGATGCCGAGGTCAGGTAAACCTAAAGATCCTGCCGCGACTCCACCACCTGAAAGATAAATGGCTTTAAAGCCGGCGCGCTTGGCCAACAAAGCGTGGTGTGCGTTGATCGCACCGATAATTTGTAGTGGTTGCTCAGACGCCAACGCTGCGCGAAAGCGCTCGCCGGCGGTTGCTTGTTTCGACATATCTTTCTCCAAAAACAGATAAAAAAAATGAACCCGCCAGACAGTGTCTGAGTGGGTTCATTTTTATACGTACATAAAAATTACTTCAGCAGATGCGCGACAGCGTCGCGTTCTTCGATGAGTTCTTTCAACGTAGCATCCATCCGCTCGCGCGAGAAGGCGTCGATTTCGAGGCCAGTCACACGATGATACTCGCCACCTTGGCAGGTGACCGGTACGCCGTACATCGTGCCTTCAGGGATGCCGTAGCTGCCATCAGAGGCGACGCCCATCGTGACCCACTTGCCGTTTGTGCCAAGTACCCAGTCGCGAATGTGATCAATCGCAGCGTTGGCGGCCGAGGCGGCAGACGATAAGCCACGTGCCTCAATAATTGCGGCACCGCGCTTGCCAACTGTTGGCAAGAAGACATCGCGATTCCAGATAGAATCGTTAATGAGTTTTTCGACGCTTTGGCCGCCGATGGTCGCAAACCGATAGTCAGCGTACATGGTGGGTGAGTGATTGCCCCACACTGCTAATTTTTGAATATCGGCAACGGGCTTGCCCATTTTTGCGGCCAATTGCGACAAGGCGCGGTTATGGTCGAGACGCAGCATGGCAGTAAAGTTTTTTGCTGGCAGATCAGGAGCCGATTTCATGGCGATGTAAGCATTGGTGTTGGCTGGGTTGCCCACGACTAGCACTTTGACATTACGGTGTGCCACTTCATTCAAGGCCTTGCCTTGAGCCGTAAAAATTGCGGCGTTGACGGCGAGCAAGTCAGCGCGTTCCATGCCAGGCCCGCGAGGGCGAGAGCCCACCAACATGGCCACTTCGACATCTTTGAACGCTTCACGTGGGTCGCCATGGGCAGTCATTGACTGCAACAATGGAAACGCGCAATCGTCGAGCTCCATCATGACGCCCTTCAGTGCTTTTTGGGCTTTTTCGTCAGGAATCTCGAGCAATTGCAAGATGACAGGTTGATCCTTGCCGAGCATCTCGCCTGAAGCGATACGAAACAAGAGTGCGTAGCCGATTTGACCGGCAGCACCGGTGACCGCAACGCGCACGGCGGGTTTAGACATAGTTTTCTCCGAGAAGGCTGAGTAAATTGCTAGGATATGAAACGAGAATGGCCTGAAATGCTTTGCTTAACTGGCAGTTTAGCTTTTTTGCCTCGACCCGCTCTTGAGGGCTGGGGAGACCAAATTTAAGAGAGCGATGCTAGAACAAATCCTATACGGAGTCAACCAATCATATATCTTATATAAGACACAAGAGTCGTAGACTTATGTCTCGGCTTGTGACACAATGACAACATGCGTTTGAATAGCTCTAATGATGTCTGAGGCCGTAGCCCGCAAACCCTTGCCTGCAGCAAGTTCGACAGGTTCGGCCGCTTTTAGCCCCCTCTACCGACAGATTAAAGATTTGTTGGTGCAGGCGCTTGACCGCGGCGACTGGAAGCCCGGTGAAGCGATCCCCAGTGAAACTGAATTAGCCCTGCGTTTTCAGGTCAGTCAGGGTACGGTGCGCAAAGCCGTTGACGAACTTGCCGCTGAACATCTCTTAATCCGACGCCAGGGCAAGGGGACATTTGTCTCGACTCACCACGAGGCGCGCGTGCGCTTTCGGTTTTTGCGTCTCGCGCCCAACCAAGGTGAGGCCCAGCCCGCTGAAAGCCAGATTCTTGATTGCAAGCGGGTGCGCGCAAGTGTTGAGATTGCGCGTGCGCTTGAACTCAAGCCTGGCGATCCCGTGGTGGCGATTAGGCGTCTGTTGTCTTTTGCCTCAGTTCCCACCGTCGTGGACGACATCTATTTGCCGGGCGTTTTGTTTAAAGGGTTAACCGCCGATCTGCTCAACGGGTATGTCGGCCCGCTTTACGGGTTTCTAGAAACTGAATTTGGCATCAACATGGTGCGCGCTGAAGAGAAACTCCGCGCTGTGAGCGCCGACCGAGACATAAGTGCTATTTTAGGGATCCCCAAAGATACCCCTATGCTTAAAGTAGATCGTATCTCGTACACCTACGCCGACCGTCCGGTAGAATTACGCATGGGTCATTATGTGACTGATCGGTATCATTATCGTAACAGTTTGAATTAATTGAAGTAATTGAGTGATTTGAATCGATGGCTGACATCGGCGAGAATAGAGTGTTTATCCTAATTGATTGTTTTTTAAGTCGAGGTCGTTATGTCTGACACAGCCCAAAAGCCGCGTCCTCAGTTTCGCAATATTAATGTGACTGATTTGATGCATTACCGTCTGCCGATGGCAGGCAAGGTTTCGATCCTTCATCGAATCAGTGGTGCCGCATTATTTTTGGCCTTGCCATTATTGATCGCGCTGTTTGCAATGAGCTTTAGCTCAGAAGCTGGCTTTGCTTCGATGTCCAAAGTCACCGGCCATCCGTTAATGAAATTGATTTTGCTTGGCTTAATCTGGGGCTACTTGCATCACTTCTGTGCCGGCATTCGTTATCTCGTGCTCGACTTACATATTGGCATCGACAAAGACTCTGCAGCAAAGAGTGCAAGTGCGGTCATGGGTGCAAGCTTGGCATTAACGCTTGTTTTTGGCCTTAAATTGTTCGGAGTCTGGTAATGGTCCCTACTGAAAAAATTGGTACGAAGCGTTTGGTTGTCGGTGCTCACTACGGCACCGGAGAGTACATTATCCAGCGCGTGACCGCCATCATTCTCGCGATTTATACGCTGGTCTTGTTAGTGGGCATTCTGACCATGTCAGGATTTACTTACGCCGGCTGGAAAAATCTCTTTACCTTCACCAGTTTTGGTATCCCGTTGGGCCAAGTTTTGGCATCTCTGGCGATGTTGTCGCTTGCCTGGCACGCCTGGATTGGTATCCGTGATATCTGGATGGATTACGTCAAACCTGTAGGTATTCGTTTATTTTTGCTGGTCCTCACTATTCTGTGGTTGGCTGGATCAGTCGTGTACTTCGTACACACCCTCTGGAGAAACTAAGCCGTGGTCGCCGTCAAATCATCTTTACCGCGCCGTCAGTTTGATGTCGTTGTCGTGGGAGCCGGCGGTGCCGGCATGCGTTGTTCTTTACAGCTCGCAAACGCCGGGCTTTCTGTTGCAGTGTTGTCTAAGGTGTTTCCAACCCGCTCGCACACCGTTGCGGCGCAGGGTGGTATTGGCGCCTCGCTGGGCAATATGAGCGAAGACAACTGGTACTGGCACATGTATGACACCGTGAAGGGGTCAGACTGGTTAGGCGACCAAGACGCGATTGAGTTTATGTGTCGCGAAGCGTCCAATGCCGTGTACGAACTCGAGCACATGGGTATGCCGTTTGACCGTAATGCCGATGGCACGATTTATCAGCGTCCCTTTGGTGGTCATACTGCTAACTTTGGCGAAAAGCCCGTTCAACGCGCTTGTGCTGCGGCCGATCGCACTGGTCACGCCTTGCTGCACACGCTGTACCAGCGCAACGTCGCTTCGCGCACACAGTTTTTCGTTGAGTGGATGGCGCTTGATCTGATTCGTAATCAGGCGGGTGATGTGTTGGGCGTGACAGCGCTCGAGATGGAAACCGGCGAGATGTATATTTTTGAAGCCAAGACCACTGTCATCGCCACGGGCGGAGCCGGGCGTATCTGGGCTGCCTCGACCAACGCCTTTATTAATACGGGCGATGGTATGGGTATGGCGGCGCGTGCTGGTGTTCCCATGATGGATATGGAGTTTTGGCAGTTTCACCCAACCGGTGTCGCCGGCGCTGGCGTACTCATCACCGAAGGTGTTCGCGGTGAGGGCGGTATTTTGCTGAATAAAGATGGCGAGCGCTTCATGGAGCGTTACGCCCCAACGCTTAAAGACTTGGCGCCGCGTGATTTTATTTCACGCTGCATGGATCAAGAAATTAAAGAAGGGCGTGGTTGTGGCCCCGATGGTGCCTATGTGCACCTGAAACTTGATCACCTCGGTGCCGATGTCATCAGCAAACGCTTGCCTTCGATTCTTGAAATTGGTCACAAGTTTGCAAACGTGGATGCGACCAAAGAGCCTATCCCAGTCGTGCCAACGATCCATTACCAAATGGGTGGTATCCCTTGTAACTACAATGGGCAGGTCACCACTTGGGATGGTAAGCAAACACATATCGTGAATGGTTTATATGCCATTGGTGAGTGTTCAGCGACCTCAGTACATGGTGCGAACCGCTTGGGGACCAACTCGCTGCTAGATTTGATCGTGTTTGGTCGGGCTGCCGGCAACCATATCGTTGCCGCACACCCCGAGCGCCAGCATGCGCATCAGCCATTGCCTCAAGAGTCGGTCGATTTTTCGCTTGACCGTGTCAACAAACTCGAAACTCGCACCAAAGGTGAAAAAACCCAGGTGGTGGGCAACGATATTCGTAACGCCATGCAGCAGCATTGCGGGGTGTTTCGCACACTCGCATCGCTAAAAGAAGGCGTACAAAAAATCGACGCCTTAGCCGAAAAAGTCGACAATATTGCGTATACCGACAAGTCAAAAGTGTTCAATACTGCGCGTATCGAGGCCCTCGAGCTGAGCAACATGATTGAAGTGGCGCGTTCAACGATTCATTCTGCGGCAGCGCGTACCGAAAGTCGTGGCGCCCATGCGCTTGACGATCACCCGACACGCGACGATGACAATTGGATTAAGCACACCTTGTGGTACTCAGAGGGCAACCGTCTGGATTACAAGCCTGTGCAAATGCAACCTCTCACCGTCGAAAGCTTCCCGCCTAAGTCGCGTACCTTCTAAGACAAGTTACCTGGATACCTATCATGAGCACAAAACGCATCGTGAAGTTTGAAATTTACCGCTACGATCCTGATAAGGATGAGCGTCCCTATATGCAAAAGCTCGAAGTCGAGCTGCAGCCCACTGACAAAATGCTGTTAGACGCCTTGATCCGCATCAAGATGGATGTTGATGACAGTTTGACTCTGCGTCGTTCATGCCGTGAAGGCGTGTGCGGCTCAGATGCGATGAACATCAACGGCAAAAACGGTTTGGCTTGCACCACTAATATGCTTGAATTAACTGAGCCTGTTGTGCTGCGCCCTCTACCCGGCCTGCCAGTGATTCGCGATCTGATCGTGGATATGACGCAATTTTTTAATCAGTATCATTCGATCAAGCCTTATTTGATCAATGACACTCCGCCACCCGAAAAAGAGCGTCTGCAAACCCCCGAGGCACGCGACGAACTCAACGGCCTGTACGAGTGTATTTTGTGCGCCTGCTGTTCAACCTCCTGCCCGTCTTTCTGGTGGAATCCCGACAAGTTCGTGGGCCCCGCTGGTTTGCTGCAGGCCTACCGGTTCATTGCCGATACTCGGGATCATGCAACCGCTGAGCGCCTCGATAACCTCGAAGATCCATACCGTTTGTTCCGCTGCCACACCATCATGAATTGCGTCGACGTCTGCCCTAAAGGATTGAATCCTTCGCTGGCGATTGGCAAGATCAAAGAAATGCTTGTGCGTCGTACGGTTTAGTCGGGTGCAACACGTATGAGCCAACTCACCGACATGGATCGCACCAGGCTGCGTTGGCGCGCTAGGCGAGGGTTGCTCGAAAATGATCTGATGCTGACTAAGTATCTAGATACCTACGAGTCTGACCTGACTGATGTGGATGTCTCAGCGCTTACCCAGCTGTTTGAATTGGGTGACAATGAGCTGTTAGACTTGCTTTTAGCTCGGCTCGAGCCGGTGGGGGCGTTAGATCGCCCAGCTGTACACGCGGTGCTAGCCAATATTCGCGCGTTATGAACGTCATCAACATTCATCAAAAAAAATGATTGAAGGAACAAAACATGAAACTGTCTGACAAAAAAGCTACGCTCTCGTTCTCTGACGGAAGCCCTTCATTTGACTTCCCGGTTTACGACGGTACGGTTGGCCCGCAGGTGATCGATATTCGTAAGCTGTATGGTCAAACAGGCATGTTTACCTACGATCCAGGTTTTTTGTCGACCGCTTCGTGCACGTCTGACATTACTTATATCGATGGCGATAAAGGTGAGTTGTTGTACCGCGGCTATCCGATTGAAGAGTTGGCGGTCAATTGCGATTTCATGGATATCAGCTACCTGATCCTGAATAGTGAGTTGCCGGATGCCAAGCAAAAGCTTGCCTTTGATTCCTTGGTGACCAATCACACGATGGTCAACGAGCAAATGCAGTTTTTCTTGCGTGGCTTTCGCCGCGACGCGCACCCGATGGCCGTTCTGACTGGTTTGGTCGGTGCCATGTCGGCTTTCTATCACGACTCTAACGACATCACCAATCCGCACCACCGCCACGTTGCGGCGATACGTTTGATTGCCAAGATGCCGACTTTGGTCGCAATGGCCTATAAATATTCACAAGGTCAGCCTTACATCTATCCGAAAAACAGCTTGTCATACACCGGCAATTTTTTGCGCATGATGTTTGCAACACCGTGTGAAGAATACGTGGTGAACCCTGTCGTTGA
>CAMCII010000178.1 GCA_945874505.1 Bordetella parapertussis
AAGGCGCCGATCGTATTGAAAATTTAAATGAGCTCGTGTCCGCGGCAGCGGCCTTTGCCTCAGAGGCAAACGTGTCAGGGTTGCCGGCAGGTGTTGTGATCGTGTCTGAGGTGCAGACCAACGCTCTTGATGCAACGATCGCCGATTCAGACTTGGGTGAGTCCTCAGCGCGGGCGGCGGACGTGGGTCTTCAAGAAGCAAGTGTCAGTCTTGCCGAAGGCTCGATTGACTCGTTTGACGGAAACTTTGGTGGGGTATCGCCCTTGACGGCCTTTTTGTCGCACGCCTCGCTTGAGGCCGGTGATAACCAAGCGCAAGCCGGCCAAGACGCGGTGCAACTCATGACGGTGCATGCAGCCAAGGGGCTTGAGTTTGATGCGGTTTTTATTACCGGTTTAGAAGAGGGGCTTTTCCCTCACGAAAATAGTATCCTCGAACAATCGGGGCTCGAAGAAGAACGTCGTTTGATGTATGTGGCGATCACGCGCGCTCGCGAGCGGCTCTATTTTAGTTTGGCGCAAAGTCGCATGTTGCACGGCCAGACGCGTTATGCGATGCGTTCACGGTTTTTATCCGAGGTGCCCGAGGCGCATCTCAAATGGCTGACGCCCAAGCAGGGCTTTGTTGACTCTGAGCCGCGCTGGAAGTCAAGCGGTGATGCTGGTGGTGCAACCTACGGGCGGCAAGGCGCAGCGGCGCATGCTGCGGTCGCGCCACGCTCTGTCACAACGGGTGTCACGGTTGGGGCTCAGCAGTTTCGCATTGGACAGGGCGTGCGACACGGTCGCTTCGGCGAGGGCACGATTATTGGTTTGTCTGGTAGCGGGCTTGACGCACAAGCGCAGATTCAGTTTCGCGAGGTGGGCTCAAAGACACTCGCGCTTGGCGTGGCCAAGCTTGAGATTACACAAAGCTAGCTTGGCGTGACCAAACTCGAGAGCACACCGAGCTAGGCGGGCCTGTTGCCTGTTGCTTAGCTAAGGCTGTGCATGATCACCCAGTATCAGGGCGTTGACTGAGTGTCGATCAACTTGCTCTCTTTGGTGCTGGGTTTGCCACGGGGGATACGATAACGGTTATAGCCCCATAGGTACTGCGTCGGCATCAAGACAATCATGTCTTCTAGTGCCCGATTCATTTGTGCGGCAGCTAGATCAATATCGTCTGATAAGGGCTCTTTGATTGCTTGGTATCTGATCGTAAAACCCTTGCCGATCCCATTGCGCTGCGCTGCCATGACAAAGATGGGGGCGCCTGTGGTGCGCTGTAATCTGTGCACAAGTTTGGTGGTGTACGCTAACTTGCCAAATAATGGCGCCCAAACGCCTTCACCCATTAACGGCACTTGATCTGGTAGCATGCCGACCGTCTCGCCTCGTTTCAGCGCTTTCAGCAAGGTTCTCAGACCTGACTGATTAGACGGCGCCATGGTGAGGTTTTTTCTGGTTCTGGTTTTGATAATCCAGTCATGCAACCATTTCTGTTTAGGCAGACGGGTCAGCACAGTCGCTGGAAATCTGCTGGTGTAGATGGCCCCGAGTAGTTCGAAGCTTCCTGAGTGAGGGCCTAGCAGTATCAAGCCCTTGCCAAGCGCAAGCGCCGCTTGAAACTCATCCCAACCATCGCACTGTACCTGTTTGGCTAATTTGGTTTCGTCCCGACGCATATGCCAATAGGGCATTTCTAAAAACAATTGCCCAGCGCTAATGAGGGACGCGCGCAAGACTTTCGGTGAGGCCTCGGGCATTGCGATTGCTAAGTTTTCAGCTGAACGCCGCTTGTAACGGCTTGGCAACATCCACACTAACCAACCCACGCCCCAGCCTAGGACTTGAAGCAAAGTCAAAGGTAGACAGGCGAAAAATCTGAATATGGCCGTTGCGAATATCGGACCGAGTTTATTTAACATGGATTCCTTAGCGACGGTGGGGATTGGGCTTCGCCACCCCCGTTGGTGAGGTAAAGGCGCGACTAAAAAAAAGTTAACCGTTTATAACATTGTTAATATTGAGTGATAGACGATTGGCTTGTCACCTTTCGTCTCATCTGTTTATGCGAAAGCTTCAAGCTGTGTCTGTAGTTCAAGCCAAGACGTTTCAAGGTGAGCGGCGCGCTTGGTAAGTTCGCCATGTTCGGCCAGTACACGCACGCATTCTTCTTTACGGGCCTCGTTGTACAAATCTGAGTCAGAGATTAACGCATCGAGACCTTTGAGTTTGGTCTGCACTTGCTCAAGTTCTTTTTCAAGTTTGTTGATTTGTTGTTCGAGCGGTTTGCGCAGTTGCGCAGTCTGCTGTCGTTGCTCGGCATTTTCGCGCTTGCTAAGCTTGCGTTCTTGTGTTGAAGGCGCGGCTTTTTTTGCCTCGTCGGCTGCGGCTTGCGCAGCTGCCTGTGCAGCTAGAGCCGTTTGCTCTGCCGCCGTCATTTTGTTAGCGGCACGACCTGCTGTGCGTGCTGCAGCCTCTTGCTTACGAGCGCGTGCCTGATGTTGTGCAAGCCAGTCGCGGTAGTCTTCAAGGTCGCCATCAAACTCTTGCACGCCGCCATCTGCCACAATCCAAAAGCTATCGACAGTCGTGCGCAACAGATGTCTGTCATGTGAAACCAACAGCATGCTGCCGCCAAACTCGGCTAAGGCAGTCGTGAGAGCTTCGCGAGTTTCAACATCTAAGTGGTTGCTGGGCTCATCGAGCAGCAACAGGTTTGGCTTTTGCCAGACGATTAGCGACAGGGCTAAGCGTGCTTTTTCGCCACCCGACATGGGCTCGACTGTGTCGGTGACGCGATCGCCACCGAAGCCAAAGCCGCCCAAATAATTGCGTAGTTCTTGTTCGCGTGTGCCTGGTGCAACACGCATGAGATGTTGCAAGGGGCTGCTGGCTAAATCCAGCATATCAAGCTGATGCTGCGCAAAATAACCCACTTCAAGCCCACGCGACGCTAAGCGCGTGCCGCCTTGCACCTCAAGTTCGCCGGCCAGTGTTTTGACTAGGGTACTTTTGCCGGCGCCGTTGACGCCCAGAATACCGATGCGATCGCCGCCGCGCACCATCAGCTTAACGTTGCGCAAGATGGCGACTTGTTTGCCGCTATCTGTGGTGTAACCCGCATGCATATCGTCGAGCACCAGCAAGGGGTCGGGCATACTTTTAGGCGTGGGGATGCGAATTTCGATACCAGATTCGGCGCGGATTGGTGCCATTAAATCCATACGCGCCAGCGCTTTGACGCGACTTTGTGCCTGCTTGGCTTTTGAGGCTTTTGCTTTGAAACGGTCAATAAATCCTTGCAGGCGAGCCGACTCGCGTGTTTGCTTATCAAAGGCGATCTTGGTTTGCCTCAGGCGCTCTGCGCGCTGCGTGACAAAATCTTCGTAGCCACCTTTGTAACGAACCAGCTTGCCTTGATCAAAGTGCAAAATCGTTTGCGCGACGGCATCTAAAAATTCAGTATCGTGCGAGATGAGTAGCACGGTACCTTGGTAGGCACTTAGCCACTTCTCAAGCCAAAGCATGGCATCAAGGTCAAGGTGGTTGGTGGGCTCGTCAAGTAACAACAGATCAGAGGGTGCCATCAGTGCACGTGCCAAGGCTAGGCGCATGCGCCAGCCGCCTGAGAAGCTATCGACAGGCTCAGACCACTGCTCTGGCGTAAAGCCCAGGCCGGCTAAGAGTTGCTCGGCGCGCGACACAGCCGTCCAGGCATCTGCCTCGATTAGCTCGGCTTCGAGTTCTGCAATACGTGAGCCTTGCTCTTGCGCATGAGCGTCGCTGGTATGCGCAGTGTCGTCAATCAGGGCGCGTTGGGTCTGAAGCTGACGCAGATGCACATCGCCATCAATGACGAACTCGCGTGTGGCGTCGGCACTATCAGCGATTTCTTGCCTGACGCTCGCAATACGCCAACCCATCGGAAAATCTAGTCGACCGGCATCGGCATCAATCTCGTGTTGAATTAAGGCAAACAAAGTGGATTTGCCCGCACCGTTTTTACCGACAAAGCCAACCCGCTCGCCGGGGTGCACAACAAAATCGGTTTGGTCTAACAGTACTTTTGCGCCGCGTCGAACGGTCAAGCCAGTTGCACGTATCACGACGAAAATTGCTCGCGTGTTAGGAGTAGGATCTGATCCGAGGCTTGCGCAGTATCGAGCCATACGGGCTCGAGTTCAGGGAAGGCGGCTTCAAAATGCGCGCGTTCGTGGCCAATTTCAAGCACAAGAATACCTTGGTCGTTTAAATGAGCGGGCGCTTGCTCGAGAATGATGCGCACTAAATCCATGCCGTCTTCGCCGCCGGCTAAAGCCAGCGAGGGTTCGTGCTGGTACTCAGGTGGGAGTGCCTGCATCGATCGGCTATTGACATAAGGAGGATTGCAAATAATCAGGTCGTAACGAGCTGACACCGGTAGAGGGTCAAACAAACTACCGTGATGGAGCGTTAGCCGATCGGCGAGGCTGTGCTCGGCGACATTGCGCTGGGCAACTTCAAGAGCCTGCGCCGAGATGTCTGTGGCGTCAACGAAAGCTTCGGGAAACTGGTGTGCAGCAATAATGGCCAGACACCCCGAACCCGTGCACACATCTAGGATACTTGTGACCTCGTAGGGGTCAAGTACCCAAGGGCTGAGATGCGTCATAAGCAATTCTGCAATCGGTGAGCGTGGCACGATCACCCGTTCATCGACATAAAACGCATAGCCTTGCAGCCAGGCCTCGTGCGTCAGGTAGGGCGCTGGCACCCGCCTGTCACAACGGGCATCGATATACTGCAGTGCGTGTTGCCTTTCTTCGGGCAACACGCGTGCATCCATAAAGGGCTCGAGTTGATCGGGGGGCAGATGCAAGGCGCTGAGCACCAAGTAGACGGCCTCATCCCAAGCGTTGTCTGAGCCGTGGCCAAACGACAGCTTGGTTTGATTGAAGCGCGATACGCCGTAGCGAATCAAATCGCGTACGGTTTGCAGAGCTTCGCGCGAGGCATCCATCTCTGCCTTAGGCTCGCAGCAAATCGTTGATGCTGGTTTTGGCACGTGTTTGCGCATCGACACGTTTGACGATAATCGCGCAGTTCAGGCTGTGTGTGCCATCGGCTGACGGTAACGAGCCAGGTACAACGACTGAACCAGACGGCACGCGCCCGTAGTGAATCTCTTTAGTTTCACGATCATAGATGCGGGTGCTTTGCGATAAAAACACACCCATTGCCAAGACGCTGTTTTCTTCGACAATGACGCCTTCTACGACTTCAGAGCGCGCGCCAATGAAGCAGTTGTCTTCGATGATGGTGGGATTGGCTTGCAGAGGTTCGAGCACGCCACCGATACCAACGCCACCCGACAGGTGCACATTTTTACCAATTTGCGCGCAAGAGCCTACGGTGGCCCAGGTGTCGACCATGGTGTTTTCGTCGACGTAGGCACCAATGTTGACGTAAGACGGCATCAACACAACGTTGCGACCGATAAAGCAGCCACGGCGCGCCACCGCAGGGGGCACAACGCGATAGCCTGCGGCTTGAAAATCAGCCTGACTGAAATCGGCAAATTTGAGAGGGACCTTATCGTAAAACTGCATCGGGGTCTGACCCACGACGCCATTGTCGTTGAGACGAAACGACAGTAGAACGGCTTTTTTAATCCACTGATGCACGACCCAGTTGCCGTTGATTTTTTCGGCAACGCGTAGGCTGCCAGTGTCGAGGGCGTCGAGCGTGTGGGCGACGGCCTCGCGCACGCTTGCGCTGGCCGCTTTAGGTGACAGGTTAGCGCGATCTTCCCAACCGCTTTCAATGGTGTTTTGTAAATCTAAGGTCATGGCAGGCCTTTATAAAATTGAAGAATGAATGTAACGAATTGTTAACTGAATGACTAAATGACCAAACGACTGAACACATCACAGGATAATTGCCAGCGCCGGCTAGGTGATTGCCAGAACTGACAGAATCAGTGTTGATCTGTGAACGTTAGGCACTTTGGATAAGTGGGCAGTTTGAGTGGAGTAAACATCTAAGGATCATTGGATAGTTTGGCCGAAGTAAAAATTTAAGGTTGCTTGGCAGAGGAGTTATGTTTTACGCACAAAATCTGCGATGCGATGTGCCGCCTCTACGCAATCGGCCAGCGGTGCGACTAATGCGATTCGGATACGATTTTGCCCTGGATTCAACCCGCTGACGGTGCGCCCAACAAAACTACCGGGCAGCGTTGTCACGTTGGTGTGAGTCAGCACGTCGCGCACGAAATCTGCATCGGGGCCTTTGGTGCCAGCCCAAAGGTAAAACGAGGCATCGGGGCGCGTGACATCGAGTACCGGCTGAAGAATTGGTAAGACCGCATCGAATTTGGCGCGATATTGTTGGCGGTTGTCGATGACATGAGCCTCATCTTGCCAGGCGGCGATGCTGGCCGCCGATACAACCGGCGACAAGGCGCTACCGTGGTATGTACGATAGAGCAAAAACTTGGCCATTAGCGTGGCATCGCCCGCCACAAAGCCAGAGCGCATACCTGGTACGTTTGAGCGTTTGGACAAACTCGAAAAGCTAACCAGGTTGCGAAAATCAGTGCGCCCTAGCTTGACCGCCGCTTGCATACCGCCCAAGGGTGGATTGATCTCGTCAAGATAGATCTCTGAATAGCATTCGTCAGAGGCGATCACGAAGCCATAGCGATCCGACAACTCAAATAATGTACGCCATTCAGCAAGGCTCATGACGTTGCCCGCAGGGTTACCTGGCGAGCAGATAAACAGTAGTTGGGTTCGGGCCCAGATCTCGCTGGGTACGGTTGACCAGTCGCAGCCAAAATTCAGCTTCGGATCTGAATTCACGTAGTAGGGGGTGGCGCCACCTAACAACGCCGCACCCTCATAGATCTGATAAAACGGATTTGGACACACCACAATGCCATTTTTAGTCGAATCTAGTACGACTTGGGCAAAGGAAAACAGAGCCTCGCGCGAGCCCAACACCGGTAACACCTGTGTTTCAGGGTTTGGGCAGGGGATGCTGTAGCGTTTGCCAATCCATTGGCTGATCGCTTCGCGTAATTTGGGGTCGCCCTTGGTGGGCGGATAGACGGATAAGCCATCGAGCGCGCCCACCATCGCGTCTTTGACGCATTGTGGGGCAGCGTGTTTGGGTTCGCCGATCGACAAATTGATCGCCCGCAGACCGGCAGGCGCGGCGCCCGCCTGAGCCAACAATAGGCGAAGTTTTTCGAACGGATAGGGCTGTAAGGTGTCGAGGCGTGGGTTCATTTTCGTATTTTAACCAGTTGCCGGCGTGATGGGTGCGGGAAACCTCAACAGGGTGCGCTACAATGCTCGGTTACTGCGAAGGTGGCGAAATTGGTAGACGCACCAGGTTTAGGTCCTGACGCCGTAACAGGTGTGCGGGTTCGAGTCCCGCCCTTCGCACCATTTATTACCTAGTTGGCGTGG
>CAMCII010000179.1 GCA_945874505.1 Bordetella parapertussis
GGAAACTCAGCGATAGCGGCAACGGAGACCAGGTCTTTGAAGGGGGCGTAAGGTAGATTTTCGTAAAAATAGGGGCCAATGCCGTGCGTAGAGATGCCCGCCTGTAGCAGCGTGTAGCCATCGGGTGCAGCACGCGCGACCAGTGCACTGGCGATCGTGCCGTTTGCCCCAGCTTTGTTTTCAACCAGAATCGTGGTGCCTAATTCTTTGCCAAAACGCTCAGACAGGGTACGTGCAACAAAATCAGCGGCTCCGCCTGGCGGTACGGTGACGATCAGACGCACTGGCTTATCAGGGTAGTTGGCAGCAGAGGTCGCCGGTTGCGCAAGGCTGACAGCGCTAAGCATGACCGATACAAGACCGAATAAACCTTTGAACCAGTATGTTGAGCGCAGCATTGAGAACCTTGTTTGTAAAATGAAAGCGTTAGCGTGATTATGCACCAACTGCGCACGCAATATTTGTGCCAAGGGCAGCAATTACGCCGCGCGCTGCGGTTCAGGACCAAGTTCATGTCGCCGATCAAGTCAAAGCCAATGACGGGACTGCTCTAGAATAAGACAAAGTGTACCAACTAGGGCTTACCGTGAATATCAAACTTGCTGAAAACTTTCGTGCAGTATTTTATGCGCCTTTTTACGCCACGCATGCCTTGGGGCTGTTTGCCGAGCAAGGCGTCACGATCAACCTGCTCGACTCTGCGTCTCCTGGGGCAGGGATCGCTGAGCTTGCCAAAGGTAACATTGATGTGATGTGGGGTGGCCCGCTTCGGGTGATCAAAGAACGGGATCAGTTTGAGCGCACAGAAGGTTCGCTTGTGGCCTTTTGTGAGGTTGCAGCAAAAGATCCGTTTTTTTTGCTGCGACGCAAGCGGGGCGAACCCTTTGCATCGCAATCAACAGACCTCGCGGCAAATCAGGGTCAGCCAGGCGAAGTGTTTGCACTTAAAGATTTAGTCAATCTACGCTTTGCTTCGGTCTCTGAGGTGCCCACACCCTGGCTGTGTTTGCAGCAAGATTTGCGTGAGGCTCGGGTTGACCCTGCCAAGCTTAACCGCGTCGCAGACCACAGCATGCAAGAGAACCTGGATGCACTGCTGAATGGAGAGCTCGATGTGATTCAGGTCTTTGAGCCCTACGTCTCTCTTGCCCTGAAGCAGGGAGACCTTGAGGTCGTGCATGCCGCCAGTCAGCGTGGCTATACCGCTTACACAACGTTCATTTCAACCTTCGAAGGCATGCAGCGTAACCAAGCTGGGTTTGAAGCCATGATTTTGGCCATTGAGAAGTTTAGACCGTGGTTAGCTGCGCATGGGCCCGCCGAACTGGCCCGTGTCGTGAAGTCGTTTTATCCGCATGTCAGCCTCGATATCTTGACGACATGCCTCACGCGTTATCACGCGGCCGAACTATGGACATGTCGACGGGCGATCTCACGCCAGGGCTTTGCGCGCCTCGCTGCCAGCATGCTCGATTCGGGCTATATCAAACAGGTCGCACGCTATGAAGATTGTGTGGCGGCAAGTGCGTATGAAAACTGAAGCGAGCCGAGCCTGAACAGTTACTACAAACACTGAACGCAACGACCGAATACGTCGACAGCCAGCGTTAACTGCTTAGCGTGTTTGTTAGTGAGCAATGACGGCATCGAGCGGGGTCAGTGGTGTAAAACTGTCGGCGCTTGCCATTGGCCAGGCAATTTGAAATACGGGGCGTTGCAGGTCTCCAGCCAATAGCGAGCCCGGTGTGATGCCAGGGTACAAGCTTGAAAGCAGGCTGACATGATTGTCGGCGGTGCGACGGGCGATATGTGTGGTGGTGAGATCTTTAGGATGCTGCAGCCCCGAGGCTTGCAATAACTCTGCCAGGGCGTGTAGCGTATTTTGGTGAAAATGTGCAACGCGTGGCGCTTTTTCTAAAGGCACTAAGGCGCGCTGGCGCTCGGGGTCTTGGGTGGCGACCCCCGTTGGACAGCGCCCAGTGTGACACTGTTGCGCTTGAATGCAACCGATCGCAAACATGAAGGCCCGAGCACTGTTACACCAGTCAGCGCCCAGGGCAAAGGCGCGTGCCATGTCAAAGGCCGATACGATTTTTCCTGAGGCTCCAATCTTGATACGATCGCGTAAATTTAAGCCTACCAGGGTGTTGTGCACTAGGCGAATGGCCTCGCGTAGTGGCGTACCAACGTGATCGACAAATTCGATGGGGGCAGCACCAGTTCCCCCTTCTGAGCCATCGACCACAATAAAGTCTGGCGTGATCCCGGTCTTGACCATCGCTTTTGCAATGGCGAACCACTCCCAGGCGTGACCAACACACAGTTTGAAGCCAACGGGTTTGCCGCCTGATAGTGTGCGAAGGCGCTGTACGAAATGCAAGAGGCCAACAGGATTATTAAACTCAGAGTGTGACGAGGGCGAGTTGCAGTCTTCTCCGATATTGACACCGCGTGCCGCCGCGATTTCAGCTGTGACTTTACTGCCTGGCAAAATCCCGCCGTGGCCAGGCTTTGCACCTTGTGAAAGCTTGATTTCAATCATCTTGACTTGAGGCAACAAGGCGTTGGCAACAAAGTGTGCTTCTGAAAAACGACCCTGTTCGTCACGGCAACCAAAGTAACCAGAACCGATGTTCCAAATCAGATCCCCGCCTGGTTGGCGATGGTAGCGGCTAATGCCACCTTCGCCTGTGTCATGTGCAAACTGCCCCAGTTTGGCACCTTCATTTAAGGCCAGCACGGCATTTGCACTCAAGGCGCCAAAGCTCATTGCCGAAATATTGAGAACAGACAACGAGACTGGTTGGGTACAGGCCGGGCCACCCACGGTCAGGCGAAAATCTGAGTCAGCAATCTTTGACGGGGCCAGCGAGTGGTTCATCCATTCATACTGTTGGTCGTAGACATTGAGTTGGGTGCCGAAGGGGCGCTTATCAATCTCTTGCTTGGCACGCTGATAGACCAGCGACCGACTTGCTCTCGAGAAGGGTGTCTCCTCGGTATCCGTCTCAAAAAAATACTGACGAATAGCCGGACGTAAATCTTCAAAGAGATAACGCAAATGACCGCTGATTGGGTAATTTCGCAAAATTGCACGATGCGTTTGCGTAAGATCGTGCAGACCAAGTGCAGACAGAGCCCAAGAACCGGCGGCCACTAGCCACCAAAAGGGGGCGTCTTCGCCTTGCAGTGCGAAGTAGGGCGCAAGCACAGCAAAGGCAAGTGCGAGCCATAAGGCGAGATATCGAAATAAAAATATTGCCATTGTTGGCTCCGGTTAAACATGGTGCAAGTGCGCGCCTGCCAGCGAGCATATCCATAATCATCGCGCTTTGGATTGCAAGCTCGGGACCCGTTTACGATTTTAAAGAGTCTGCCACTGACCAGTGTCTCAGCTTACAGTGCGAATCGTATAATTTCTATTCTAGGAGAAAACATGACCTCGCTCGATCATAGATCCGAAATGCCAGCCGATCAAAGCTTCAAGACGCAAAGCACCGACGCTCAAAGGTCAGAGGCTGCCGCAAACCGGCAATCAAATACTTGGCGAGTTGAGCTAGGGGATTGGTTGACCTTGCAGGCATACGCTGCGCCGATTCGGCTCGAGGTGTTTGTGCACGAGCAACTTGTGCCAATTGAAGAAGAGATCGACGCTCTTGACCCATTATGTGTGCATGCCGTGTCCTATGACGTGCAAGGCCGGGCACTGGCAACTGGCCGTTTGTTGCCAGATGGTCATATTGGTCGGATGGCAGTGCTGAAAGGCACGCGCGAGCAGGGCCTAGGGAGCGCGGTGCTGACAGCGTTGGTACAACAGGCCAGACAACAGGGTTTTGGCGAAGTGGTGCTCTCTGCACAGACACATGCCCAAGGGTTTTATCTGCGCCATGGGTTTGTGGCGGAGGGCGCCGAATACCTTGATGCAAATATCCCTCATGTTTTGATGCGCAAAATGTTGTAGGGCTGCAGAGCCCCGTAGAGTAAGAAATCGTTACAAAAAGGAAAAGCACCAAACAATGACAGAGCGTCATACTGCTTTTGCGCTAAAACAAAAAAGCCTCAAACATTCAAAGTGAATTTTGAGGCATTGTCATAAAAGCCAGGTACTTTATGCTTTACACTTCGGTGGTGCCCAGGAGAGGACTCGAACCTCCACACCTTTCGGCACACGGACCTGAACCGTGCGCGTCTACCAATTCCGCCACCTGGGCCTAACTTGTACTCAATAAGCCACGCATTATAAGCGAGATTTTAGCTTTGGCAAAACGCCTCCCACCAAATATCAAGAACACTCGCGCCGCGACTGTATCCCCCGAAACGATCCCTGACTTTGATCCCGATGTTCCGAGTCGCGAACAAATTCTAGAAGTCTTGCGTGTATCGCCTACACCATTGTCACCCGAGGATTTGGCCGCACGTATGGGTCTCACGCGCGAGGAAACTTTAACGGGCTTTGAGCGCAGAATTGCAGCGATGGAGCGTGATGGTCAGCTGCTACCCAACCGTAAGGGCGTGCTGTTACTGGCAAATAAACTTGATTTTGTAGCCGGCCGTGTGCAGGGACATCGCGACGGGTTTGGCTTTTTAGTCGCCGACGCTGGCGGCCAAGACATCTTTTTGTCGCCGCGCGAAATGCAAAAGGTCTTGCACGGCGATCGCGTCCTGGTTAAGCCAACTGGCGAGTATCGGGGCAAACCCGAGGGCACGATTGTTGAGGTACTCGAGCGTCGTACCAATCGCTTGGTTGGGCGCTTTTTAAATGAACGGGGCATGACCATCGTTGTGCCTGAAGACCAACGGATCAAGCACGACGTATTGATTCCGCCGGGCGATACTGGTGGTGCGCAGCACGGTCAGGTGGTGTCTGTCGATATCATTGAGCAGCCCTCGCGTCATAAACAGCCTTTGGGGCGTGTTGCTGAGATCTTGGGCGAAATTGACGATCCCGGCATGGAGATCGAAATTGCTGTGCGCAAGTTTGATGTGCCAGTCGATTTTTCTGAAGCCGCTTTACGGCAGGCCGAAAAATTGCCAGACGCAGTGCGCGCCGCCGATTTGAAGGACCGTGTTGATTTGCGTGATGTGCCGTTTATTACGATCGATGGCGAAGACGCGCGCGATTTTGACGACGCCGTGTATTGCGAGCAGGTTGACATGGGCGAGGCGCGCAAGCGCCCAGCTTGGCGACTGCTGGTTGCGATTGCCGATGTCAGCCATTATGTAACACCTGAAGATGCGCTCGATGAAGCGGCTCGCGAGCGCGGCACAAGCGTGTATTTTCCACGTCGGGTGATCCCGATGTTGCCTGAAAAACTCTCAAACGGGCTGTGTTCGCTCAAGCCCTCGGTTGATCGCTTGGTGCTAGTGTGTGACATGGTGATTCCGCTGTCGGGTGCCAAAGCTGGTACGGTGTCGGCCTATCAGTTTTATAACGCAGTGATTCATTCGCATGCGCGTACGACCTACAATCAAGTGTGGGAGTCACTACAGCAGCCTCAGGGGCCGGTTGCGCGTGGGTTTGCCAAGGTCATGCCACAGATTAATGGGCTCTATGAGTTGTTTCAGTTGTTGTCTCAAGGTCGCAAAGAACGGGGCGCCATTGACTTTGATACGGTTGAAACCAAAATTGTGTGCAATGAGTTGGGCCGTATTGAAAAGATTATTGGTGTCTTACGCAACGACGCGCATCGCTTAATCGAAGAATGCATGCTTGCGGCGAATACATGCGCAGCAGACTTTATGTTGCGTAGTAAGCACATCGGTTTGTATCGTGTGCACGAAGGCCCGACACCCGAAAAGCTGCAATCTTTACGTGAATTTCTAAAAACGCTTGGCCTAAGCCTGGGGGGTGGTGCCGACCCGACCGCTAAAGACTACGGCGTTTTGCTCGATAAAGCCCGCGCGCGTCCTGATTACGGCTTGCTGCAAACGATGTGCTTGCGTTCGATGCAACAAGCCATTTATGGTCCTGATAATGCGGGTCACTTTGGCCTGTCGTATCCTGCTTACACACACTTTACTTCGCCGATTCGTCGTTACCCTGATCTGATGACCCATCGCGTCATCAAGGCTTTGCTCAAGAGCCAACGTTATCAACCTGTGTTGCACGGCTTTGTTTCAGCACCGGGTGCCACGCTGCGCGAATATGAGCACGACCTTTGGGAAAAAATCGGCTTGCTGTTGTCTGGTACCGAGCGACGTGCCGACGATGCGTCGCGCGATGTCGAAGCTTGGCTCAAATGCTGGTTCGTGAAAGAGCGTGTTGGTGAAGTCTTTAGTGGACGGGTCACTGGTGTGGCCAGCTTCGGAATTTTTGTCACCCTCGATACCTTGCACGTTGAGGGCCTGGTGCATGTTTCAGAACTTGGTACCGAGTATTTTCAATTTAACGATGCGATGCACGAGCTTCGCGGCGAGCGTACGGGTCTGCGCTACCGTTTGACCGATGCCGTACAAGTGCAGGTGGCGCGGGTTGATCTCGAGGCGCGACGCATCGAGTTTAGGTTGGTGACGGGCACCACGTTTGATGCGTTGCGCAAGGCCGCGACTCGTATTGAAGACCCAACAGCCAGACGAACAAAAAAAGCGGCCGCACCCAAACCACTCGAATTAAAAGGGCAAATTGCTAAAGTGCGTCGTGCACAGGCTAAAAAAACTGCCAAACAAGACACCGCGCATCCGGCTAAAAAGGCTGTGCGTGTTGGTAAGAGTGCTGGTTTAAAAAAATCTGCTCGTAAAGGGCGCTAGGAAAACGTATGGCTGCAACTCAAATGCTGGCGGGCTTTCACGCGGTCATCGCGCGTTTGCGCCAGGCTCCAGAATCGATCCGCGAAGTCTACGTTGAGGCGCAACGGCGTGACAAGCGTATGCAGGCTTTGATTGCGACTGCGACGCAGGCAGGACGAGCCGTGCACCCTGTGTCGGCTGATCGCTTGGACGGTCTGACGGGGGGCTCGCGGCATCAAGGTGTGGTGGCTGTCGCCGATGTGCGCAAACTGGCCGATGATCTGGACGAGGTCCTGGATGGCGTACAAGGGCCCGTGTTATTGCTGATTTTGGATGGCGTGACCGATCCGCATAATTTGGGCGCCTGCTTGCGCACAGCGGATGCGGCAGGGGTGCATGCAGTAGTTGCGCCAAGAGATCGTGCCGTGGGTTTAAATACAACCGTTCAACGGGTGGCGTGCGGCGCAGCTGAGTCGGTGCCATATTTGATGGTGACCAATCTGGCACGCACCATGCGCGAGTTAAAAGACCGCGATCTTTGGTTGGTCGGCACGGACGACACAGCGACACAGAGCATTCATCAAACCGACGGCAAGCGTTCGATGGCCTGGGTGATGGGCGCTGAAGGCGAGGGGATGCGTCGACTCACCCGCGAAACCTGCGACGAACTGGTCACAATCCCCATGTTAGGCAGCGTTGAAAGCCTAAA
>CAMCII010000180.1 GCA_945874505.1 Bordetella parapertussis
GCAGCGATGCTATCACTCATGTCTGGCAGCGCCGCAACGACCGATGCGCTTGCCAGCTCGCGCACCAAGCGAAGCGCAGCCACCGTGTCAACTGCTTTCGGGTCATAACGTGTGGTCAAAGAGGCTTCAATACTGGCAATTTCAGCTCGCCATACTGAAGGCTGATGCGTGAGCAATGCCATCTGTGCCGTCAACACTCTGGTGCGCAAGTTAGCACGCAGTTGGGCACTTTGTTCGGGCGACATCAATAACGCGCTGGCATCCGTCACACGCTGAATACTTACTACACTTGCTAGTTCTTTAGCGACAAATACCGCCACCGCTTTAGACCAAAGAACGGTCTGGCGCCAGGCAACATCCCACCAAGCCTCTCCGGCAAGGGGGTCAGTCGTCACCGCTTGCGGCACGCCCGACGGTGTTGCTTGCCCATTGCCGGCAGTTGCGACTTGAGCCGCAGCGGGCTGAGCGACTTGCGTTGGTGGGGCAGCGGCCTTCACCACGGCCACTTTAGGCGCAGCGACATCAGGCACCAACAAGGGCGCGCGCCCGATTAAGGTTGCAAGCGTTTCAAGGCGCACTGAAAGCGCGCTCACGTCAACCAGCGGTACCGAGCGAAGGCGATCGAGGTCTGCGCTAATCGCGCGCTGAACTGCAGCGAAACGCGGCCGATCAGCACGCACCAGCGTCGACAGTGCGGTTTCGAGTGCCATCACTGCATTATTCACGTTACTCGCCAAACGCAACTGCTGGCTTGCTAACGTCACAAGGCGATCAATGTCGTTGGCAAGCATTGAGTCTTCCATGCCTTTATTGAAGCTTGCCCAGGCCTCTTCGAGACCATCAAACTGACTTTTTGATTCGGCGAGTGACTGTTGCAGAGTCACGATGAGCTTGGCCTGCGACTCGACCAAGCCAAGCGCAAGTTTTGCTTCACGTTTGGTTTCAACTAATTGAGCAGTAAAACCCTGTACTTGCGTGGCGACCTCGCGGCCAGCGGTGTCAAAACGCTTTTGCGCAAACCAGGCGCCGGCCCCAATCACCACCGCCAACAACAAAAAAACCAGCATCAACGTGACTGACCATGAGGGGCCTGTGCTTTTGCGGCGAAACCGCGAAGAGTACTCGGGGGTAGAGCCGATAGCGGGCGTGGCCAACTTAGCCGGCTCGGCCTGAGCTGACGACTGCGGCGAAGAGGTAGGTTCTGTCATAGCGGTATTGTAGTCGTTGCCCCGCATAAACGTGCAATTTCAATGCATTAAGTACACTTCAGACGAGCGAATATTTGATCAAAACACAACACAATTGCCTCGTCCTCAGGGCTCGCCACCTCGTGGCAAAGCTGCCCGAGCTCGCGTCCAAGAGCTTTGGCAAGAACGGGGCGCAGTCGCTCATGCGTTACCACGAAGGTACACTGCTCAAACCACGTCAAAAGCTTTAAGTCGTGAAGCTTTTGCACAATCGCTTGAATGCCATGAGCGCTTGTCAGCAACCACACGGCCTGCCTGCCTTCATTTGCTAATTCATGCAACGACACGCACAGTGGGTCTGACCACGAGGCAACTTCGCGCTGATAGGTTTGTTGCACAGTCACGGCAATGCCCAACGCGAGCAATTTCTCACTTAACCACTCGCGACCGTCTTGCCCGCGCAAAATCAATACAGTTTGCGGCAAGCTCTTTTGGGCAAGAATCAGTGGCCAAAGTGCCTCAGAGTCTTGCGAGTCGGCACCCTCGGGGTGCAAAACTGTCAAGTCAGCACCAAAGGTACGCCGCACTGCCCCCGCCGTGACAGGCCCCATACAAGCAGCCGCCACCTGCGCAGGCCAGGCAAAATCTTGGGGCAATTGGTATTGATAACCGGTGACTGCCGCGCGACTGACGAAAACAACCAAATCAAACGCTTCAGGGCGAGGGGCTACGCACGCCGGCAAAATTGGCACGGACTGAATTTCGAGCGCCGCGCATTCGAGTGTAGGCCAGCCAGCCTGCCCCAAGGCCCGCACCAATGCTGTGTTACGCCCAGCGGGTCTGGTGAGAATCGCAGTGGGGCGCAGGTGTGCCATGCGGCTAAGACTGACTCAAGTCGGTCGTGGCAGCTAACTTCGCCAAGATCACCGTAGCGCCCTGTTCACGTAAATCTTGGGCGACCCGCAAACCCAGGCTTAACGCCTCGGGCGCGCGCCCCATCGCCTGGGCCCGGTAAATGGTTTTGCCATCTGGGGTTGCAACAAGCCCCCGAATCGTCAACTGCTGCCCTTGAATCGAGGCGAAGGCCGCCAACGGCACCTGACAAGAGCCCCCCAGGGCGCGCGAGACTGCACGCTCTGCCATGGCACAGGCGGTCGTTTCATGACACGACAACGGCGCCAGAATCTCAAGCAAGTCAGAACGCTGTTTTAAGATTTCAATCCCTAAGGCACCTTGCCCTGCAGCGGGCAACGAGTCTTCGACCGTCAGACGCTGTCGAATCCTGTGCGCCAGGCCAAGGCGTTCAAGGCCGGCGACGGCCAAGATAACTGCCGCGTAATGACCTGCGTCTAACTTGGCCAAACGGGTATCCAAATTACCACGCAGTGGCTCGATCTTGAGCCACGGAAAACGCGCACGCAGCTGTGCCTCACGCCGTAAACTCGAGGTACCCACTACAGCACCATCGGGCAAATCCGCCAAAGTGTCAAAGTGATTGGAGACAAACGCATCTCGACAATCTGCGCGCGCCAAAATGGTTGAGAGCTCAAATAAGTCGGGCATATCGACCGGCATATCTTTAAGCGAGTGCACAGCTAAATCAGCCCGACCATCCAGCAAGGCGTTTTCAAGCTCTTTGACAAACAGCCCTTTACCACCAACCTTTGACAAGCTGCGATCCAAAATCTCATCGCCACGGGTACTTAATGTCAGCAAATCGATTTGGGCCTCGGGATACAAGAGTTGCAACCGTGACTGAACGTGCTCAGCCTGCCAGAGTGCGAGTCTGCTCGCACGCGTAGCAATCGTTAAATGGCGAGATATCAATCGAGGCAAACCTTTAGCGCAGATAGTTAAAAATTACGCTGGCAACGATCCCGATCACAGCAAGCAAGAGCAAACGCTGCAGAATAGTTTGACCGCGCTGAGGAGGTGGTGGTGGCGTTGTCATCGATGACATCCCAAGTGAGTTCAATAGCCCAATTTGAACACGGACAGCCAAAAAAAACCGACCCACTGTAAAAGCAGGCCGGAGCTTGGCGTTAGAAACGTTGAAACCTAGAGAACCGATTTCAAAAGCTTGCCCATCTCAGAAGGATTTTTAGTCGTGCGAATACCGCAGGCCTCCATGATTTCAAGCTTGGCATCTGCCGTGTCAGCCCCACCAGAAATCAGTGCGCCAGCATGGCCCATGCGTTTTCCGGCAGGCGCGGTCACGCCAGCAATAAAGCCGACCATCGGCTTTTTCATATGCTCTTTTGCCCACAACGCGGCGTTGACTTCATCAGGCCCGCCGATTTCGCCGATCATGATGACCGCGTCTGTGTCAGGATCTTCGTTAAACAACTTGAGCACATCAATATGCTTCAAGCCATTGATTGGATCACCACCGATACCGACCGCGCTAGACTGACCTAAACCAAGTTCGGTCACTTGTGCCACGGCCTCGTATGTCAGGGTACCCGAGCGACTCACAATACCGACACGGCCCTTTCGGTGAATATGCCCAGGCATGATCCCAATCTTAATTTCGTCAGGTGTAATCAAACCAGGGCAGTTAGGCCCAAGCAAAAGCGTTTTGCTGTTCATTTGCGCCATGCGGTACTTGATTTCAAGCAAGTCGCGCACAGGGATGCCTTCGGTAATACAAATCACCAAATCCAGTTCGGCTTCGATGCCTTCCCAGATAGCGGCGGCAGCGCCTGCGGGAGGCACATAGATCACCGACACGTTAGCGCCAGTCTCTGCCTTCGCGTCTTTGACCGAGGCAAAAATCGGGATTCCTTCGAAATTTTCACCGGCTTTTTTAGGATGCACACCTGCAACAAAGGCGGCTTGGCCATTGGCATAGGCACGCGAGGTGCGCGTGTGATATTGACCCGTTTTACCGGTAATACCTTGGGTAATTACTTTTGTATCTTTGTTAATCAGAATCGACATATCAGTATCCCTGGCAGAATTATTTAGCCGCCGCGACAACGCGGGTTGCGGCATCAGCCATTGTGTCGGCGCTGATAATAGGCAGACCCGAATCGGCTAGCATTTTCTTGCCCAACTCTTCGTTGGTACCTTTCATGCGAACCACCAAGGGCACGCTTAAATTCACGGCTTTGCAAGCTGTGATCACACCTTGTGCAATCACATCACAGCGCATGATTCCGCCAAAAATATTGACTAAAATGGCCTTGGTGCCTTTGTTGCTGAGCATGATCTTGAACGCTTCAGTGACACGGTCTGCCGTCGCGCTACCACCCACATCAAGGAAGTTAGCAGGCTCGCCGCCAAACAACTTGATCGCGTCCATCGTCGCCATCGCCAACCCTGCACCATTGACTAAGCAGCCAATATTGCCGTCAAGCTGGATGTAGGCCAGCTCGTGCTTGCTGGCTTCGATCTCGGCCGGATCTTCTTCGTCAAGGTCGCGATATGCAACGATTTCAGGATGGCGAAACAACGCATTTGGATCAAAATTAAATTTTGCGTCAAGCGAAATGATGTCGCCATTGCCCGTCAAAATCAACGGATTAATTTCGGCCAGTGAAGCATCGGTATCCCAATATGCTTTATAGAGCTTTTGAAACTCAGCCCCTGCTTTAACCACTGAACCCTCAGGCACACCGATACCGCGAGCAAGATTTTGGGCTTCGGTGTCGGTGAGTCCGGTACCGGGATCAACAAACACCTTGAGAATTTTTTCAGGATGATTCTCAGCGACTTCTTCGACGTCCATGCCGCCTTCGCTTGAAGCCATCACGCACACGCGTTGTGTCGCACGGTCGGTCACAATACCAACGTAGTACTCTTTCTTAATGTCAGCGCCCTCTTCGATCAGCAGGCGACGCACTTTTTGACCCTGTGGGCTCGTTTGATGCGTAATCAACTGCATACCAAGGATTTCGCCAGAGATCTTTCGAACCTCATCGATTGAGCGTGCGAGCTTGACACCGCCGCCTTTACCGCGACCGCCCGCATGAATCTGAGCTTTCACGACCCAGACTGGGCCCCCTAGTTTCTGAGCGGCAGCCACCGCCTCGTCAACGCTAAACACTGGAATGCCACGTGGCACGACCACACCAAACTGACGCAGCAACTCTTTGCCCTGATACTCGTGGATTTTCATAGGAATCCTGAACGTTAAAAAGATAAAACTCGCAAAAACTAATGGGGCTCAAACGGCTTCAGCAATTTGAACCGACTATTTCTCAGTGACTTTAGTGCCGAGCACTTCAGAAGCCACAAACCATTGAGGATAGAGCTCTTTCGTAATCGGACCGTCAAGGCGCCAGGCCGTACAGCCGCCTAACTGGTAGGGTCGCTTAGTTGGGTCGGCCGCATTTCGGCGCTGGCCAGACATCGTTTGCACGGCTGCCGTCGGCAATACCGCCGCCAATTCTGTCATATGTGTACAGCCAGCGGTACGACTAAAACGCTCTTTGACCTGCTGCCTAAAGCTTTTTAAAAGATTCATACCGATTAGGTCACGGTATTCTGTGGCAATTGAGGAGCAGGTCTCACCAAACGGAGAGGCATCATACGTTGCCATCGCATCTTGAATCGTAAAGCTGCTGTCAATCGTGATACGCAGGTGCATGTGATGAAATGCTTGCCCAATTTTTTGCTCGCTGCCATCTCGTTTAATATAGCTAAAACCCTTCGAGTCGATGAGTTCTGCCTCAACATCCCACAGACCGTCTTCGCGTTCAAAGGAGTGAACCTGAATGGAACGGTTGTGCATCGGCTTGCGGGGGTAAGCGGGCAACGGCAAAGGCATACGAAATCAGCTTGTCAAATGACACAGTGCAACAAAGCGTAATAGTATAGCGCAACAAAGGGATATTACCTAGAAGGTGTGGATCCAAGCGGGCGAGTGACTAGCCTCCAGAGGTCAAGGTGGAGAGACTCGCAACTACAGTAGACATGCCAGCATTCGCACTCAGGTGACTTTCATTCGCACTCAGGCGGGTCTTTGAGCACGCGGTGAATCACCTCAAGTGAGAAGCCGCGAGACGCTAAAAACCGACCTTGGCGAGCATACTCAGTCGTATTTTGCGGGGCACCACTAGAGCTGAATTTTTTTTGCCAAACACTTTGAGCACGCGCTAGCTCAGAATCTTTGAGTTCAAGGCGCACTTGAGCCACCTGCCCAGCTTCAATACCTTGTTGTGTGAGTTCTTGGGCAATTTTGGCTAAACCGTGCTGCCCTGCTTTACGATGTACAAACCCTTGCACGAAGCGTTGATCTGACTGCCAGCCCTCTGTGGCCAACGAATCTAACAGCGCGTTAAGTTCTTCAGTGCTTTGAGCGTGTACAGACAGCTTGCGACTCAGTTCAACACGGCTATGCTCACGCCGCGACAGCAAACCAACGGCCCGCGCCCTGAGGGACAGACCGGACCGCGGTTTGACTTGATCAGGTGTTACTCGCACCGTTTCGAATTCATCGCTCATTTGGTGAAATAGCCCAAGAGTTGCAGAATCGGCGAATCAAAGAATCAAAAAAATAAAGACTCAAAGAGCTAAAGAATTAAGGATTCAAGGAGCTAAAGAATCAAAACCTCAGAGAACCAATGAGTCAATGAATCAAAGACTCAGAGAATCGGAGAATCGGAGAATCGGAGAATCGGAGAATCAGAGAATCAGAGAATCAGAGAATCAGAGAATCAAGGAATCAGAGAATCAGAGAATCAATGAGTCAATCAATTAAAGATCATCTTCAGAGTCAGGCTCTGCGGCGACCGCTTTTGACGCTTTGCTCGCAGCTGCTTTAGGTGAAGCGGCAGCACTAGCTGCGGCCTCTACCACCGATGGTGTACGCGCGACAACGCCGAGCTTTTCGCGGACTCGATTTTCAATTTCAACGGCCATGGCTGGATGCTCGCGCAGATACTCACGCACATTGTCTTTGCCTTGACCGATGCGATCGCCGTTATAGCTGAACCAAGCACCGGCCTTATCAACGATACCAGCGACTACACCCAAGTCGATAATTTCGCCCTCGCGCGAAATGCCCGCCCCGTACATGATGTCGAATTCGGCTTGTTTGAAAGGTGGAGCGATTTTGTTTTTTACGACTTTCACACGGGTTTCATTACCGACAACCTCGTCACCTTTTTTGATACCACCAATACGGCGAATATCTAGACGCACCGAGGCATAAAACTTAAGTGCGTTGCCGCCCGTGGTGGTTTCGGGGTTGCCGAACATCACGCCGATTTTCATACGAATCT
>CAMCII010000181.1 GCA_945874505.1 Bordetella parapertussis
AGGTACAAAAAGAGAAGCAACACTCGTTATTTGCCGAGCCTAATGCAGCCGGTAGCTTGCCGGCGTTGAGCTTACTCGACCCGGCCCCAGAAGCGTTTGAAACTGTTTCTGACGAAACCATTGAATTCACTTCTCGACTGATCGAAAAGAAACTGGCTGATTTTGGTGTCGAGGTGCACGTGGTCGCCGCTCAGGCTGGCCCTGTGATTACGCGCTATGAAATCGAGCCTGCAACGGGTGTGAAGGGCAGTCAGATCGTCAATCTGGCAAAGGATTTGGCACGTGCCTTAAGCCTTGTGAGTATCCGCGTCGTCGAAACCATTCCGGGTAAGAACCTGATGGGTTTTGAGCTACCAAACCCGCGCCGGCAGATGGTCAAACTTTCTGAGATTTTAGGTTCGCAAACGTATTACTCGAGCCACTCTGTGGTCACGATGGCCTTGGGTAAAGATATCGCGGGTCACCCAGTGGTCGCGGATCTGGCCAAAATGCCGCATTTGCTGGTAGCCGGAACAACAGGCTCGGGTAAGTCGGTTGGCATTAACGCCATGATCTTGTCTTTGCTCTACAAGGCAGATCCGTCACAAACGCGACTGATTTTGATCGATCCCAAAATGCTTGAGATGAGCGTTTACGAGGGCATCCCGCATTTGCTGGCACCGGTGGTGACTGACATGCGGCAGGCTGCTAACGCCTTGAACTGGTGCGTGGGCGAAATGGAAAAGCGCTACCGTTTAATGAGTAAGCTCGGCGTGCGTAATCTCACGGGCTTTAATACCAAAGTGCGTGAGGCGAGCAAGCGTGAAGAGCCCATCCCCAATCCATTTTCTCTGACCCCAGATGCGCCAGAGCCACTGAAAGAGTTACCCACCATCGTGGTGGTGATCGACGAACTCGCAGATCTGATGATGGTGGTTGGTAAAAAAATTGAAGAACTGATTGCCCGCCTGGCACAAAAGGCGAGGGCGGCTGGTATTCATTTAATTTTGGCAACCCAGCGGCCAAGCGTTGATGTGATCACTGGTCTGATCAAGGCCAATATTCCGACTCGCATTTCGTTTCAAGTGTCGTCAAAAATTGATTCACGAACCATCCTTGATCAAATGGGTGCCGAGGCGCTGCTCGGCCAGGGCGACATGTTGTATATGCCGTCTGGTACGGGTTTGCCGGTGCGAGTGCACGGCGCCTTTGTGTCTGACGAAGAAGTGCATCGTGTGGTTGAATCGTTGAAGGCCCAAGGTGAGCCCGACTACGTCGATGGTTTGCTTGAGGGCGGCGTTGAAGGTGAAACCGGTGATGGTGTAGGAAGCGTCACGGGCTTTGCCGATGCCGAGACCGATCCGATGTACGATCAAGCCGTAGAAATTGTGCTCAAGCACAAGCGTGCATCAATTTCGCTGGTGCAGCGTCATTTGCGCATTGGCTACAACCGAGCAGCTCGTTTGCTTGAGCAAATGGAAAACAGCGGCATGGTGTCAACGATGCAATCCAATGGTAATCGCGAAATTTTAGTGCCCACTACGAACAAAGAGGATTAACGACTATGTTTCTTAGCACTTGGACAAGAGGGTTGCTCGGTTCGGTGCTTTGTGCAATGTGCTTACTTTGTAGCGAGGCCGGGGCGGCGTCGGCACGAGAGCAATTGCAAGGCTTTGTCTCGCAGGTGCAAGCTGCAACGGGTAAATTTTCTCAGTACACAGTCGGAGCACAAGGGCAAACTAAACCGGCACAAACTGGGCAATTTGCATTTCAGCGCCCGGGCCGGTTTAAGTGGGATGTGGTCAAGCCCTATGCGCAGCAAATTGTTTCTGACGGACAGCAATTGTTTCAGTTTGACCCGGATCTAAACCAGGTGACGGTGCGTAAGGTCGATCAGGCTATTGGCGCCTCGCCTGCTGCGATTCTTTTTGGTTCTGGCTCGCTCGAGCAATCGTTTACGGTCGCCGCGTTACCAAATAAAGATGGGCTAACGTGGTTGCGTGCCACGCCACGCAGTGGTGAGGCAGGTTTTGTGCACGTTGATCTCGGCTTTTCAGGCAGCTTGCCCGCCCGGATCATCTTATTAGACGCCTTTGGGCAAAGTACTCACATCGAACTTTCAGGCTTAGTGCCTAATCCGCCGCTGGCCGCAGAGGTATTTCGTTTTGTGGCGCCGCCTGGCGCTGTTGTTGTGCGCATGCAGTGAGCATGCGCGATGACTGATCTTTTCAAAACGACTCCTCTGCAGCCGCTCGCCGAGGCCTTACGGCCGAGCACGCTCGACGAGGTGAGTGGTCAACGCCACTTGCTCGGCCCCGGTAAGCCGCTACGCGTTGCCTTTGAATCTGGGCGGCCGCATTCGATGATCTTGTGGGGGCCACCGGGTGTGGGTAAAACAACCTTAGCCCGGCTGACCGCTAATGCGTTTGATTGCGCCTTTATTGCGTTGTCTGCGGTGTTTGCTGGGGTCAAAGACATTCGCGCAGCAATGGAGTCTGCGCAACTGACCCTTGATCAACATCAGCAGCGCACGTTGTTGTTTGTCGACGAGATTCATCGATTTAATAAGTCGCAGCAAGACGCCTTGTTACCGTTCGTTGAGTCGGGCTTGGTGACTTTCATTGGCGCGACCACTGAAAACCCGTCTTTCGAAGTGAATTCTGCGTTGTTGTCGCGCGCGCAGGTCTATGTGCTTGAATCGCTCAATGATGTTGAACTGCACGAATTACTGCTGCGTGCGCAACAAACGGTCTTGAGTGGGCTTAGCTTTGAAGAGGCGGCCATCCATACTTTGATTGGTTATGCCGATGGGGATGCGCGCCGTTTTTTAAATTTGCTTGAGCAAGCGGCAACGGCGGCACACAATGCTCATGCGACTTGCATCGATTCGTCGCTGGTGCAAAACGCCTTGAGTATGAACGCGCGGCGATTCGATAAAGGTGGTGATAATTTTTACGATCAAATTTCAGCCTTGCATAAATCGGTGCGCGGCTCAAACCCTGACGCCGCGCTTTATTGGTTGACGCGCATGCTGGATGGTGGCGCTGATCCTAAGTATTTGGCGCGACGCATTGTCAGGATGGCTTGGGAAGACATCGGTTTGGCCGATCCGCGCGCCATGCAAATCGCCAACGATGCGGCACAAACCTTTGAACGTTTGGGTTCGCCTGAAGGCGAGTTAGCGCTTGCGCAAGCGACTATTTACTTAGCCGTAGCGGCAAAAAGTAATGCGGGTTATAACGCCTACAACCAAGCGATGGCGTTTGTGAAACACGATCAATCCCGCCCGGTGCCCGTGCATCTGCGCAATGCCCCCACCAAGCTGATGAAAGAGCTTGGATATGGACACGCCTATCGCTACGCTCATGACGAGCCTGAGGCCTACGCTGCCGGAGAAACGTATTTGCCTGACGGAATACCAAACCCCTCTTGGTATCAACCTGTCGACCGCGGTCTTGAAACGAAAATCGCTGAAAAAATGGCGCACCTGCGCGAGCTCGACCGGCAAGCAAAAAAAAGTAAAGGATGAATGTGATGGACTGGCTCGATGCACTCACACTGGCACGCATACAATTTGCGTTCACTGTCAGTTTTCATATTATTTTTCCGGCCTTCTCGATTGGCTTGGCCAGTTACCTCGCAGTACTCAACGGTTTGCACTTGGCAACGGGGCGCGCGGTTTATTTAGATCTGTTTAATTACTGGAAAAAAATCTTCGCCTTGGCCTTCGGCATGGGTGTCGTCTCGGGTCTGGTGATGAGTTACGAGTTTGGCACCAACTGGAGTGTTTTTGCCGACAAAACGGGCCCGGTGCTTGGGCCTCTGATGGGCTACGAGGTGATGTCTGCGTTTTTTCTTGAGGCGGGCTTCTTAGGCGTCATGTTGTTTGGGCGTGCGCGTGTTGGCCCGCGTCTGCATTGCTTCGCCACCGCGATGGTGGCGCTCGGTACCTTCATGTCTGCGTTTTGGATTTTGTCGGTCAATAGCTGGATGCACACCCCTGCGGGCTTTAGTCAAAATGCAGAGGGACAGTTTGTGGTGGAGAGCTGGCTTGAGGTGATTTTTAATCCTTCTTTTCCTTATCGCTTAGTGCATACGGTCTTGGCGGCGTATTTGACGACCGCTTTTGTCGTTGGCGGGGTGGCAGCGTTTCACTTGTTGAAAATGCGCTTGCAAAAAGCTGCGCTTGCCACGCCCGAGCGCTTAGCTTCGCAGTTGGCTGTGCGTACGATGTTTTCGATGGCGATGTGGATGGCCGCCTGCGTGGCGCCTTTACAAATTTTAGCCGGCGATCAGCACGGGCTTAATACCTTCGAGTACCAGCCGCGCAAGATCGCTGCGATCGAGGGGCATTACGAAACTCAGGCGCGTGCACCACTGATTTTGTTTGGCATACCCAATAGTAAAGAAGAGCGCATGGATTATGTCGTTGAAATCCCTTACTTGGGTAGTTTAATTCTTACCCACACCCTAGACGGTGTGATTCAGGGCATGAAAGAATGGCCGCCTTCTGAGCGCCCACCAATGGGTATCGTGTTTTACGCGTTTCGAATCATGGTGGGTATCGGTATGCTGATGCTCGGTCTGGGGGTCTGGAGCCTGTGGCTGCGGCATCGAGGCAAGCTGTATGACACTGTGTGGATGTTGCGCGCAGCGCTGTGGATGGGACCCTCTGGTTTTGTGGCAGTCCTGGCCGGTTGGGTGGTGACTGAAGTTGGGCGTCAACCTTATACCGTCTACAACCTCTTGCGTACGGCCGACTCAGCCTCGCCCATTCATGTAGCCGCTGTGGCCAGTTCGCTGATCGCGTTTGTCGTGGTGTATTTCGCACTTTTTGGCGCGGGCACGGTGTATATCTTGCGGTTAATGCGTGAGTTGCCCGGCGCCGGGCACGGTGAGTTGCCTGCAAACGAACCTGTTCGTGCAGGCGGAATGGTGCCTTCCGCTGCGTTGACGGGTGCGTCAGGTGCGGATACGTTAAAGGGTCAGCCATGACAATCGACTATGCCTTGATTTGGGCCGGCCTGATTGCGTTCGCAGTCTTGGCTTACATCGTACTCGATGGTTTTGACCTCGGCGTCGGGATTCTGTTTCCGTGGGTCAAGGGCCAAGCGCATCGCGATCAGATGATGAACTCGGTTGTACCGGTATGGGATGGCAATGAGACTTGGCTGGTGCTAGGGGGCGGTGGCTTATTCGCGGTGTTTCCACTCGCCTACTCGATCATCATGCCGGCCTTATATGCCCCGTTTATTGTGATGCTGTTGGCCTTGGTGTTTAGAGGTGTAGCGTTTGAGTTTCGTTTCAAAAGTCGCAATAACCAGTGGTTTTGGGATCTTTCTTTCGCGGGTGGGTCAATCATCGCAGCGTTTGCGCAAGGTATTGCTCTGGGCGCGCTTGTGCAGGGCATACCGGTTGTGGGCCGCGCCTACTCCGGGGGCTGGTGGGATTGGTTGTCGCCCTTCAGTTTGTTGACGGGCTTTGCTTTGGTTGTGGGCTACGCCCTTTTAGGGGCCACTTGGCTCATGCTAAAAACTGAAGGCCATGTCGCGCAGCAGGCGTTGCGAGCCGCGCGTGTGTTGGGGGTGGCGCTGTTGGGTTTGATCGTGGTGGTGAGTCTCTGGACGCCTTTTTTGCATGAGCACTTTATGCGCAAATGGTTTGCCTGGCCTGCGATGGTGTTTGTGGCGCCCGTACCGATCTTGGTATTGGTGTGCGCGGCCCTGTTTTTTAAAGGCGTCTCACAAGACAAGCCCTTAACGGCATTTTTGTCTGTACAAGGCTTGTTTGTCCTGTCTTACACGGGGCTGTTGATCAGCTTTTTTCCGTACATCGTGCCGTCAGCGGTCACGCTATGGCAAGCGGCAGCTCCCGACAAGAGTTTGAAGTTTTTACTAGTGGGTGCCGTCGTGTTGCTACCGATGATTTTGGCATATACCGTTTACGCCTACTGGGTGTTTCGAGGCAAAGTGCGCCCCACGCATCACTATCACGCCTGAGGCTGGGCTGCTGACTGAGGCGTCTGACCCCTTCTTGCCCCTTAAACGGCTAGGTTTTTAGAGAAAGCGATGAAACGTTGGCTGTGGTTACTCATGATCTGGCTGTTAAGTGTGGGGGCGCTTGGTATCGTGGCGTGGCTGTTGCGGCGTTTACAATACTGGCTCCGTTAGCTTTTTGAAGCGCCAAGACCATGCTTGACACTGCTGTATTGCGTAAAGACCTCGATGTTGTTGTGCGCCGCCTGGCGAGCCGTGGCTTTGCCTTTTCACTTGAGTCGTTTAATGCGCTCGAGGCGCGCCGCAAAGCGGTGCAAACTGAAACTGAAAATTTGCAGGCGCAACGCAATGCGTTGGCCAAACAGATTGGTGGTTTGAAATCTCGCGGTGAGGATGCGTCGGCTGTCATGGCGCAATCACAGGCGATCCCCGTACGGCTGAAAGCGCTCGAGCAAGAGCTTGCCGAGATTCAGCAGCAGCTCAATGATTTGTTGTTAGTAGTACCAAACCTGCCGCACGAATCGGTGCCAGTAGGTGCAGATAGCGAGGGCAATATCGAAGTGCGTCGCTGGGTACCCGTGCCTGATACAGTGTCTGGTGATCCTAAGCATTTGGGCTTTACGCCGCGTGATCACGTCACTCTTGGCGAAACCGTTGGTCTGGATTTTGACGTGGCAGGCAAGCTCTCAGGTGCGCGCTTCAGTTTTATGAAAGGCCCAATTGCGCGACTGCATCGTGCGTTGGCACAGTTCATGCTCGACCTACAAACCGAGCAGCATGGTTATGCCGAGTGCTACACGCCTTATATCGTGAACGCCTCAACCTTGCTGGGTACGGGGCAGTTACCGAAGTTCAAAAACGACATGTTTTGGGTTACGCGTGGCGGTGACGAACCCACTCTTGATGAGCAAGGCAATGCCGTCGCGCGCGAAGAGCAATATTTAATTTCAACCTCAGAAATCACCTTAACCAGCAGTGTGCGCGACAGCATCGTGCCGGCCGCCGATTTGCCGATTCGCTTAACCGCGCACACCCCGTGCTTTCGCTCTGAGGCGGGTAGTGGCGGGCGTGATACGCGTGGTTTGATTCGCCAACACCAGTTTGATAAAGTCGAAATGGTACAGATTGTGTCGGCCGATACCTCGTACCAGGCGCTTGAAGACATGGCCGGGCACGCTGAAAAGGTGCTGCAACTGCTCGGGTTGCCGTATCGCGTCATGTTGCTGTGCACGGGCGATATGGGCTTTGGTGCCACAAAAACCTACGACCTTGAAGTCTGGTTGCCTGCTCAAAACACCTGGCGCGAGATCTCATCGGTTTCAAACTGCGAGGCCTTTCAGGCACGTCGCATGCAAGCGCGTACTCGCAATGAAGCTGGCAAAACAGAGTTTGTGCACACCCTCAACGGCTCGGGCTTAGCTGTCGGGCGCGCACTAGT
>CAMCII010000182.1 GCA_945874505.1 Bordetella parapertussis
CGCGTGACCGCCAAGATGTTGCTGCCAACTGGGTGCATCAGATACCGCGCAGGCATGTCTTGAATCGTTTTACAGGCCTCACGCAGCGCCTGATGCAGCAGTTGCGCACGCTCGCCCTCAAAGCGCATGCCTACGCGCAGATCAAGCGCAGAGGTATTACAGGCCGGCGCCACCAAGCCCCTAAACGCGTCTTTGACAAACCCCAGGCCGTCTAGCCCCCGATTGTTAGGTTGCTGCGGCAACCCCGCCTTGAGCAGCGGCATATATTGCCGCAACCAAAACAGCGCCACCAACCCTAGCGGAAGCTCGACCCAGTTGGGCGCGCCCTCAACCATGCGGGCATAACCGGCCGTGCCGTCGGCGATGCGGCACAGCACCCGCAGAGGCGCCAGCTTGTAGGTAGACGATTTGTCGTCATTGAAGATGATGTGACGCACTTAGGGCAGGGCACCCGTGCCGTCATCATGCAACCGAACCGCTAATTGCACCCAACTGATTTCAGCGCGCCCACCCTGGTCACTAGACAGCACGCGCCTTTCAATGAACGCGCCATGATCACCGTTCCGATATTGCTAGCGCCACGGACTCGCTTGATCTGCTTGGTTCTAGAGACTTTTGAACGATCAGCAACTTCTCCGCAATGGTGCGACGACGGTGAGAATGGGCAGAGGGAAGAACATGAAGATCTTACATGATATGGGTCGGAATATTTTTAGGTCGAGGCCTATCGTGAAGTCAACTCTAGGCGATAGCTAGAACGGTATTGGCCGGACGATTACATAGTCTTATACGGAATCGCGGGGGCTTGAAGAATTTGCTGGCAGTTCGTCAAGAATTTTTAGCATCTCGCGATTCGCATGCTTTCCATTTTCGATAATTTTTCGAACCAAAATACCAACGGAAGTTGATGGATTACCTTGAGGGCATCGCTCACTCTCACGCGCAGTGATGTGTAATTTGGCACGAATATAAGCCTCTGAGAATCGATGCTTAATGAGCTCAAAATTAATCAATGCGCCATCGTTGTGATCGTAGCCAGGCATCTTGGACTTGAGACGCGACTGTAGCGCATGACGTCCCAATTGAGTGCCAAACTCCTCTAGATGGAGCAGTGGCCAAAGCTCAAAACAAGGATTGGAAAATGCAACCTCAATCCCGAATTTTCGAGCTAACGCTAACGCCTGCGGGACGTTCGGATGAATATCTCGGTCAAAAATAGCCCATACTTTGAAGCAGCCTTCAAAGCTATCTTTATTTTTTCTATGATTATCTATGAGTGTAGCCTTTTCATCAATGGCTGCTTTCACTATAGTTAGAGGCACGCCTGCCGCAGCGATTGGTCTCAAGCGTACTGTTCCCGCACCATAATAACGGGCGCATTCTTTCAGGTATTCTGGTTCGGTATTCTTCCCCTCGCAGACAACTACCAGTTCTACCCTCGGTAATCGCTGAGCCGTGGTTCGATTAAGAGTAGGTGCGGTCGGGAATATTCTCAATCTTGCGCTCCCACGGGTATGTCTGGCAAATTGCTCATCTCACGGAGCGCGGCCTCGATCTGCGCGTCAAGACCCCGATCTTTCAACGACCTATTAATATTCTCTGCATCCAATGATTCTCGTTCAAGCAACAAATGTGCGCCCAAAAACGGGATTGCACCAAAACGGCCAGTGATGTAACCACGCTCCCAATTATCAGTTGAGCGCACTTTAATACTGCTAAGCGAATAAATACTGGTTGCTCCAAATTGGTCTTTCTCTGCGAACCAGATCTGATCACGTCGCATTAATCCAGACGTCAGAATATTTGTATCGTGTGTCGAGAAAATTAGTTGAGCCCTTCCTGGATTTGTTTCCGGCTTAGAAAACAATCCAACTAATTCGCGAGATATCAGCGGATGTAGAGCGACATTTAGCTCGTCTACGATCAGCACACCGCCCTCACTTAAGCGATCGAATACTGGGCCTAGCAACTGTAACAATGCAAGCGTCCCAGAGCTTTCATCATCTAAAGGAATTGGATACTGAGCGCCATCCTCGCCAACGTGAAGAATCTCGACTTTTGTCTCATCCGACCTATTGGGTAGGCTATCGGGATTCTTTACATGTTTTGATAATAGTTGATTAATATCCTCCATTAATTTTTTCTTGGTTTCGGTCAAAGGCACCTTTGAAAAATCAATTTTGGTAATCCCCACATCCGCAGCGCGCAGAAAATCTATAACCTTTTTATAACGAACATTATCATTAAAAAAATAGTTATATAGCTGTTCACCGATATGTCTAGAGCCATCGTGATTGATGGTCATCCGTCTCGACACACGATTAAAAAAGTAGTCGAAAATCGGCTGTAGCGTTGGATGTGCATTTTGTGCTGCCGCAGACAAGAACAGGCTGTTGGCTCTCGCTAATTTTGCAATTCTCTTGTTGTCACCTTTCAAAGACTTACCAAAATAAAATGAGTCAGGTTGGTGACGGTCGCGATGAAACAATATAGAGCGAGTTTGCCGCTCTGACAGTAGCGAGTACGAATACAACCATTCGCTGATAACGACCTCCTTGTCTAGCGTGAATCCGTAGTGATACCGAGTCAGCCCTAAAATGAAGTCGACATCATATTGAGATGGCTTCTCTCGCGAAGAACGGTCTAGCTTGAACGGGTCGTACGGTGTCCCCGTTCCAGAACTTGTTCCAGTCTGAGACCACGAAACAATAGAAACAAAGGTATCCATCGCATCTATTAAGGCGGACTTACCGGAGGCGTTTGCGCCGTATAAAGCCACTACTGGTAAGCCACGCAACTTTAGTGATGAATTGGCGTTTTCGGGAAGCGGTAGCAGCGCTAATTCGTCGCCCTTCAAAGGGCTGGCGGTGAAGAAAATCTCTTGATAATCACGGATTGATCGATGATTCGATGTTCCAAAGCGGAGTAGCATTTCATCTCCTAACTCAAATATTTGTAATATTAACGCATAAAATAGATTTATATGGAGTGATTTTGTCAAAAATATGTATCTATATATGGGCTGCAAGCGATAACGGTGTTCCGTTATGGAAATCGCAATTCGTAAAGTGCAAAATTCTTGTGTCGATCAACCTAGGATATGACAATGCACGCAGCTGATACGATTTCATTCTTAACCCCCCGCCAATAAACTTGGATAGAGGATCAGCCGCAATTGGCAGCAGAGATCTGAGTGCATGCGAAGTCTGTAAGCTATATCAATTAAATCCCTCAGCTTTTCATAAGCGATGCGAGCGCTTGGTGGAGATTGATGCAAATAATGTTACGGAAACTGGGCAGCCGGCAGAGGCGTTCGGCAGGGCACCGGTGCCGTCATCAGGCAGCCGAACCGCCAATTGCACCCAACTGATTTCAGAGCGCCCACCCTGGTCACTAGACAGCACGCGCCTTTCAATGAACGCGCCATGATTTTTAGCCAGCGTTTCGATCTCGTGCTCAGACACCTCAAACATCGCGCGCTCGGGTGGGGCGGGCCCCAGACGTAGCGTAAGCGCCAATAACCCACCAGGCTTTAGCAAGGTGATTAGCTTACGAAACGCACGCGGACGCTCTGCGGGCGGCAGGTGCATCCACACCGCGCTCAGTAGGATGACATCAAAGCTTAGGCCTAAGCGCTGCGTGACTTGAAAATCAGGTAACGAATCGTCTAGCCACTGTTTGCTGATTACCTTATTGATTCTGACAGGTTGCGCGAGCTCAACCCACGCCATCTCGACCACCAATTCCAGCAAATCCGGCCAGTCCTTGTCCGGCGGTCGCAAGTTTTACGTCGGCGTCTTGGGATGATTTGATGAAGAGCTATCTGAAGTTAGTGATTCAGTATTTTGAGTGCACTGGCCAACATGCCGCGGTCGGTGAAGCTTGGCAAAATGGAAAATAAATATTAGTATTTTCTGTATTTACTTATTTACTTAGGTAAAACCCTTCGGGCGCTTTAGTCGGATTCCGCTTGTGATGCATGCCTATGTAGATATTGGGATGGTTGTCGCAAGTCTAAAATCACCGTGTCTACTTGGCAACTCGTTTGATGACAATCCATCTTCTTGAATACCTTCAGAAAACACTTTTAGTCACTCAGTCAGTGACTCATCAGGTGACACAACGTCTTGATTTTTTGGTTTTTTTAAATGAGCCGAACAGGTCCATTACGAGCTTTTCCTCATAAAATTAATTTTCAAACTATCATGAAAACTGAGTATTATGAAAATGATCTTAAGAAGGTGAGCTGGATTAGTCACCTTACGATCTTGTGTGTTGACGCCGATCGAAAATTGCTCGTGGAGTAGATATTTAATCAGCTCTAACGCTCAGGCTTAACTAAATTAATTTAAAAAATTTTATTGCGTTTGCGCGGAAGTGTTTTGCAAGACGTACCGAGATGTTACAAACTGCAATGATAAAGCTAACCTCAATTTACACCATGGTTCCGCAATTTATTCTCAGCTTAACTTTACTTTGCGTCTTTCCAGCGACGTCGTATGGCCAAACTTCTCAATTTGAAGCATCTGGCAATTGGATCTCGCTCTACCTCACTGAAGAATCTACGTGGGCAGCCGTGGGAACCTCTGAGAAGTCGACTGGCGTAAAGTTCGCCATTCGTTTTGACTCACTAGAAGACTGTAAAGCTGAGGTGAATTACTCAAAGCCATCTCCACCGATCAATGAACGCGTTCCGGATGGTGCTTTAGATCGTGCCTTAGAGCTGCGAGTCGATGGCAATGAAGTGTGGGTAGTGAAAAAAGGTAGTGCTATTGTGCGAAATGGGCTCTCCGTCGACGGTACAAAGGCTGTGTATAGTCTATCTTTTTATGCATCGTTTGAGTTTGTACTTGAGCTTACCTCTGGCACTTATCTTCGAATGTTTGATAGGGCTACAGAAGCCACAGATCGGTTTAGCCTAAACGGGTCGAGAGTTGCATTGTCTCGAGCTTATTCAAAGTGCAAAGATCAAATTAGATTGCGCGTTCCAGAGGCACCTAATGCTCAACCCTCGAATCCGCCAAAACCTCCACCTGCTCAACCTGTTCAACCCAAACTGTCAACGCCCGTGCAATCCATTTAATTTTTGACTTACTCAAATTTAGTTTTGTTAATGCGTTGAAATAATGAATGTATATGACATGCGAAGAATTTTAATCACTAAAATTATGCCAGTATTTTTAGTATGGGCATTAGCACCTTCTTTGGCCTCTGCCCAGTGGAATAGGTCTGGTGATTGGAGTTGGCGAGTATTAACTAATGACACTGCTGTTACTACTTACTCGGAAAAATATGGCTCTCGGACTCAGTTGTTAGTTATTTTTGGCGCGTCTGTTAAATGCTCGCCGACGTTGTATTACTCTCAAACCGAATCTATTAATGATCGCAAAAAATCAGTGGGTCCTTTTCAAGGTGGCTTTCAAGCTCGCATCGATACCAGAGCACCATGGAGAGTCAATCCTGGCGAGGCGACTGCGTTCTATTCCAAGCCGTCGGCTCAAGGAACTCACGATTACACAATCGCATTAAATGTAAAAGAAAATTTAATTCTTGAGTTGGCATACGGTCAGACTTTTCGGATTTTACGTACGGATACCGGCGACACTGACCGCTTCAGTCTTACAGGTTCTGCCGTGGCTATCAGCAATGCATTTAATGCCTGTGAACAGCTGAAAGGAAAATCGAGTAATCCAGATTTGCAATACTTTAATCAAAGTCCTCCGGCGCAACAGAGGCAAGCACCTCCTCAGTCACAAGATTCAGACAGACTATTTTTTCGTTAACGCGCACTGAGGTCTTTACTTTAATGAGTGGCCTTTTAAGAGTTAATGTCAAATCAGTCGGATTTGGTGTTCCTGCCCATTGGAATAAACTTGGATTCATAGCTAAAGACAATGTGATTGTCGCGATTGATCAATGACGTGTTACGACTAAGCCCCCCATTCCCCCACGCCCAAATCAAACCTCAACCTCAGCCTCTGCACCCGTACCCCCGCATACACTTCTTCAACCCCCGCACCACCACCCACCAGCGGTAAACTCGCCTGCGCTTCGAGCCTAAACCTCTCACCCAGCACCCCGTCGTACGCCTGCGCCCACCAGTCTTGGATGCGGGTTTGCGCGCCCGAGAGCATGACCTCGCTTGGTACGCGGTCGCTCTTTTGGCGGTTGAGTTGCGACGAGGCGGGGAGCAGGTTCCACAAGTCACTACAGGGCCAGGCGTGCCAAGGTAAACAGTGATCGATGTCGAGCGTGTTTGCAGTTAAACGCTTGCCGCTATACACACACTGCAAACCACCGTGCTGCAGCAGTTGCAGCGCCTGCCCGCGCGCTAAACCGTCGTCGCGTGCTGGGTCTGACCAGGCCAACGCAGCCACTAAGGTGTTTTCGTCAACCGTGCGGTGTTGGCGCAGCGCATAGCCTTTGATCAGCCGCGCCCACTCAGCCAGCAAGGCTGGTTCGATCCAGGCGTCAAAACGTTGCAGGGCGGTGTAAAGATGTTGCGGTAAGCGCAAGTGCCCAAAGCTTGACAGATACGCCTCGTCAAGCAGCAGATGCTGAGGCCTCGCCACACGACCATGGCGCGTGACTGCCAAGATGTTGCTGCCATCTGGGTGCGTCAGATAGCGCGCAGGCATTTCTTGGATTGTTTTACAGGCATCACGCAACGCCTGATGCAGCAGTTGCGCACGCTCGCCCTCAAAGCGCATGCCTACGCGCAGATCAAGCGCAGAGGTATGACAGGCCGGCGCAACCAAGCCCCTAAACGCCTCTTTGACAAACCCCAGGCCGTCAAGCCCCCGATTGTTAGGTTGCTGCGGCAACCCCGCCTTGAGCAGCGGCATATATTGCCGCAACCAAAACAGCGCCACCAGCCCTAGCGGAAGCTCGACCCAGTTGGGCGCGCCCTCAACCACGCGGGCATAACCGGCCGTGCCGTCGGCGATGCGGCACAGCACCCGCAAAAGCGCCAGCTTGTAAGTAGACGATTTGTCGTCATTGAAGATGATGTGACGCAACAAGGGCAGGGCACCCGTGCCGTCATCAGGCAGCCGAACCGCCATTTGCACCCAACTAATCTCAGAGCGCCCACCCTGGTCACTAGACAGCACACGCCTTTCAATAAACGCGCCATGATTTTTAGCCAGCGTTTCGATCTCGTGCTCAGACACCTCAAACATCGCGCGCTCGGGCGGGGCGGGCCCCAAGCGTAGCGTAAGCGCCAATAACCCACCAGGCTTTAGCAAAGTGATCAGCTTACGAAACGCACGCGGGCGGTCTGCGGGCGGCAAGTGCATCCACACCGCGCTGAGTAGGATGACATCAAAGCTTAAGCCTAAGCGCTGCGTCACTTGAAAATCAGGTAGCGAATCGTCTAGCCATTGGATGTGGGCTGAGCGATGCAAGCGT
>CAMCII010000183.1 GCA_945874505.1 Bordetella parapertussis
GAACGTACCTGAATTTCACCCACCTCACCTGTAGCGGCCGATTGTTGGGTGTCGGGATTGATCACTCTCAACTCAACGCCTGGCAAGGGATAGCCACTGGCAGCACAGCGTTGTTCAAGGTTCGCATCTTGTGGGGTTAAGGTGACACCTCCCCAAAGCTCAGTCACTCCATAACCCGATAAGGTTGGGCAAACTTTGGTCTGCGCGGCCTGAGCAAGTTCAATGGTTGAATCGGCACCAACGGTTAAGGTACCAAAACGCAAACTGCTGATGTCAGCAGGCTTTTTTGCTAAGGCCAGCATAAAGTCATTGAAGTGAGCATCAAAGCCATGCACCACCGTGACCCGATGCTTGGCGATCAACTCAAGTGCCAGATCAACCTGAAAACCGCTCATGATGACCTGTGCACCGCCACACATAAACGACATGATCATCGAATAGCTGATCGCGTACACATGAAACAGTGGCAAGTAGGTCAGTTGGACATCGCTTGCCTGTAACTCCATCGCCTCAGCGCGATCGAAGCATAAGCGCATGCCGTTATGGCTCAGCAACACCCCTTTGGGGTTGCCGGTTGTGCCCGAGGTGTAGACGATTAGAGCTGTATCGGTTGGCGCAGGCGCCCTCGCAGAGCGCGAGTTCAGAATGTGAGATTCTTCGCGACTTTGGTGCCTTTGATCATTCCGCGCTTGAGAATCGTGACGACGTACGTCACCAAGATCCCTAAATGACTCCCAACCTAGGGCCCCCGGGATCGCTGAGTCACCCATCATCACCACGCGCTTCAAGCTTGGCACAGCGTCTGAACTCAACAAGCCTTGCGCATCAGTGGACATTTGCCCCAACGCTTCAAGCAAGATCGCGTCAAAATTAACGGGCCCACTCTTCCCTGCAGAAATCAATAACACGCTGCCCGAATTCTTTAGTGTGAAAGCCAAATCCTGTGTGCGGTAGCGAGTATTTAGCGGCACAGCAACCGCACCGATGTTGATCACCGCAAACAACAAACACTCAAGAGCTGCACTGTTCGTGAGCCAAAGTGCAACACGATCACCTTGGTTAACTCCAAGCACTCGCAAGGCACGAGCGAGTTGCTCAACCTCTTTCTCGACGTCTTGATAACTCCAACTCTTATCTTCAAAGGTGAAGGCGTGGCTCGCGCCCCAACGCTGTGCAGCTAGCGCAGGCAAGTCTCCGATCAAATCGCAATACACTAACTGTGACTTCATATTATTCAAAGTTATCGTTTTTCATTTGACTAAGTACCTTAGGCTTACCAGGTCGCAAAACCTAGACGTTACCGTTAATCCGTTCGACGGTAACCAAGGTAAGATAATTCCATTAAACCTAACCGAGATCAAGGCATCTTATTGAGATCAAAAATGTTGCGCCGCCGCAATTGCAGTAAGGTTAATGCAGTGCCTCAAATTCGACGCTTCAAATTACGACCCCTCAGGCGAGAAACTGTAGACTTGTTACAGTGAGGCCTGCCCGTCACCAAGATGTCAATCACCTATGCCGCACCCAGATTTCAGTTCAATTCGCGCTCGCCTTGAAGGCGCAAACCCCGTCCCGTTAGCGATGTCTCTTATTCATATGACGGGCGATCTGTTATTACTCGAGCGCATCACGCCGCATATTCGCGGTGCCTGGGAACATCTTGAATCGATCCCTCCAGAGCTCGCGGGCGACATTCGCGATCGCATGGCTGCCTGTATGGTTGAGATGAGCAAGGGGGCCTCGCCGAGCATGGCGCAACCTTCAAGCCAAATCATACAAAAAATGATGAGCGCAGCCGTGGGTGAACAAGTCTCTGAAGCCTACGTGCCAATGTTGCTTGAGCAAGTGGGCCTGCAAGTGAGCGATCAGCAGATGTTAGACAGCGCCCGTCCAGTTGATTCGGCTGCACGAACTCACTCCGGTGAACACACTCACTCAGCTAACCAAACCGACCCAGCGTCGGCAGCGCAGTCGGTTAGCGATGATGTCACTGATGAGGTCAACCAAGACAACAAGCAGTCGAGTCTCAAAACAAACGCCCTCCATGTTGTCATCATCGGCGCCGGCGCCTCGGGGCTGTGCGCTGCGATCCAACTTGGCAAACATGGCATCCCCTACACCATCTTTGAAAAAAACGCTGAGGTCGGCGGCACCTGGTACGAGAACCGCTACCCAGGATGTGCGGTGGACACACCCAATCATTTTTATCAATTTTCGTTTGAGCCCAACAACAACTGGCCAAACTACTTTTCGCAGCGCGATGCGATCCAAGCATATCTAGAGCATTGCGCGAATAAATACGAAGTGCGCCAACACATTCGCTTTAACACTGAAGTGTCTTCGGTCGTTTTTGACGAAGCGACACAAACCTGGACAATTCAGGCAACCAATAAAGCCACAAAACAGACAACTCATCGGGCAACTAATCAAGAGACCGCCGATATAACAAATCAAGAAACTGCTCAGACAAATCAACAGACCGCTGAACAGACAACCGACTCAACAAATCAAGTCGAGCACATCCAAGCCAACGCAGTCATCTGCGCAGTTGGACAACTGAACCGCCCAGCCATCCCAAAACTACCGGGCCTTGAACACTATCAAGGTCAAGTCGTTCATACCGCGCAGTGGCCTGAACACCTTGACGTGAAGGGCAAAAAAGCTGCCCTAATCGGCACAGGCGCCAGCGCCGTACAAGTGGGCCCCGCCATCGCCGCGCAAGTTGAATCGCTCGCCGTATTGCAACGCTCAGGCAGTTGGGTAGTACGCAGGCCCAACATCGATGGCGTGGTCAGTGAGGATACCAAGTGGGTATTGAACAATGTGCCCTTTTACGCACCTTGGTATCGCTTTCAATTATTTTGGGCCTTTGGTGATGGCTTGTTTGAGGCACTCAAAATCGACCCCACCTGGCAGGGTGGCTCTGAGTCAATCAGCGCGTTTAACGCGCGTCTGCGCGAAAGCATGATGAAACATATTCGTCGTGAACTGACAGGCCGAGACGATTTACTGAAGAAGGTCGTGCCTGATTTCCCTCCGTTTGGTAAGCGCGTATTGGGCGATGCAGGTTGGTACAGCATGCTTAAGTGTGACAACGTGCGTCTTGAAACGAGTGCGATTAAACAGGTGCATGCCAACGCCGTTGAACTTGAAGATGGCACCTTGATTGAAGCCGACATTCTTGTCATGGCCACAGGCTTTCAAGCGGGTCGCATGCTGTGGCCGATGGATATTCAAGGACGTGGTGGTGTCACGATCAGACAGAAATGGGGCGATGATGATCCTAGAGCTTTCTTAGGGATCACAGCACCTGAGTTTCCGAATTTTTTTATGATGTACGGGCCCAATACAAATATCGGCCACGGTGGCAGCGCCCTCTTTTTGGCCGAATGCCAAACCCGTTACTTCATGGGCTTGATCCAGGCCTTACGCACCCAACCGATCCGTTCAGTCGAGTGCCGCCAAGAGGTGCACGATCGCTATAACCAAGAGATTGATCGCCTGCTCGGGCAACTCTCCTGGAGTCATCCCTCAGTCTCAACCTGGTACAAAAATGCCAAGGGTCGCATCGTCACCAATCAGCCCTGGAGCCTGCTCGACTATTGGCGCCTTACCTATGAAGCCAAGCTATCCGATTACCATCTAGTCAGTTAGTTGTATGCTCTCGCTTATTCAAAACGCCTGAGGTTACAAAATGCTGTCATATTGGATGCAAACCGTTGAAAACAAGACGGTGCTTGAGCAACGCACCATCGATATCCCAACGCCCGGCCCCAAACAGATTTTGGTACGCCTGCACGCCGCCAGCCTCAATCGCGGCGAGTTCGTGATTGGTCACGGCTTGCATAAAGGCGGCCAGGCCAGCCCCATTGGTATCGAAGGCGCTGGTGTAGTCAGTGCACTAGGCAGTGACGTCAAAGGCATCGCGGTGGGCGACAAAGTCATGGGCCGTTGCCGTGGTGCGTTTGCCGAATACGCCTGTATGGATAGCGTCGAGGCTCTGCCAGTGCCTGCTAACTTAAGTTTTGAACAAGCGGCTAGCGTGCCTCTCACCTTTTTAGTTGTGCACGACATGCTATCGCTACAAGGTAAGCTCAAGGCAAATGAATGGCTGCTGATTCACGGCGTATCTTCAGGCGTTGGCGTGGCCGCCCTGCAAACTGCGAAATCCATGGGCGCCAAGGTCATTGGCACCTCGGGTTCACCTGAAAAACTAGCGCGCTTAAAAGAGCACGGCTTAGACTTGCCCCTGTGCTTGCGCGGATCAGGCTTTGAAGGCCCCGTAATGGAAGCGACTGGTGGCAAGGGTGCGAACTTAGTGGTGGATACCGTTGGTGGCTCGGTCTTTGCAGAAAGCATTCGCTGCATGGCGTTTGAAGCGCGCTTTGCGATGGTGGGCTATGTGGATGGCGTGTTGTCAGCCGAGCTTGATTTGTTAGCCCTACATTCAAAACGCTTGCGCTTGTTTGGCGTCTCAAACAAGTTACGTTCAGCCGAACAACGCGCTGAATTTTTACCTGAATTCAAAGCCGAAGTGTTACCCGCGATTGCAGATGGTCGTATCAAACCGCTGGTGGATCACGCTTTCGCTTTTGAACAACTGGCGCAAGCCAAAGAGATGATGGAAACAAACAAGCATGTTGGCAAAATCGTTTTACGCATGCCTGTTTAGTGTTTGCTTGCTTGGGCTGAGCACCATGACGCAACCGGTTAGCGCACAACTAAGGCCCGAGCTTGCACCGCCCGAAGTCATGATGCTTGGTGACTCGATCACTGAAGCGGGCCCATGGAAAACGCTGTTTCCAAAAACGCGTATGTTGAATCGCGGTGTACCGGGCTATACCACCGATCATCTGTTGCGCGAGATGAAAGCCACAGTAGCGTTACGACCAGCCAAAGTATTTTTGATGATTGGCATCAATGATCTACTTAGAGGCGCAACGGTTGAGTACACGTTTAAGCAATACACCTTGATTGTCGATGAACTGCAAAAAAACAAAATCACTGTTGTGATGCAGGCTACGCTTGAATGCTCACGACCGCAATGCGGCAGTACGGTCGATAATGTCAGATCGTTGAATCAAAAGCTTCAAGCCTTTGCCGTCGCGCGCAATATTCAGTGGCTGGATTTGAATCCCGGTTTGACGAACGACGCGCAAGGTCTGTTGCCAAAGTACACCTGGGATGGCTTGCATCTTTCTAAGGCGGCTTATTTGTATTGGGCCGAGCGACTTAAAGGGTTTATTTAGTGAGGCATGCCTAACCTACTGAACCCCGACTCATTCATAATCAGCCGACGAGCTCAGCAATCAGCGTTTGCACACTCATGACTTCTATGTTGTCTTTCATTTGGTAAGTTTGCTCAACTGGGGCGACTAAGATTTTTCGATTGGCGTTGACGTCAACGGCAGCCTGATGAAAACCTTTAGATACTGTCGGTGCAGACGAACGTTTAATTTCGACAACCCATAATTGGCCGTGGCGAAAATCAATGACTAAGTCAGCTTCGGCACCTTGGGCCGTTCTGTAAAAACTATAATCTAGGCTAGGAGCTGCTGACATAATCTGTTCGATCACAAAGCCCTCCCAACTGAGGCCCGCGACGGGGTGGGATAAAACGCTTTCATAGTTTGTTAACCCTAACAATGCGTGGACTAAGCCACTGTCGCGTACATACACTTTAGGCGATTTAACCAAGCGTTTTCCGACATTGCCATGCCAAGCAGCCAAACGACGTAGCAACATCAGATCGCATAAGATATCCACATAACGGTGTACGAGTTGACCGCTGATGGCCAACGCGGTGGCGAGTTGTGAGTAATTCAGCAAACTGCCTTGCAAGTGAGCGAGCATGGTCCATAAGCGACGCAAACTTGTGGCAGGGATGCGTGGACCTAACGCTGGGATATCCCGTTCAAGATACGTGGCGATAAACGCTTCACGCCAGCGAAAGCTTTCAGAATCGTTTTTTGCCAACCAAGATAGCGGAAATCCGCCCCTAATCCACAACATGTGAAGCGGTTGAGCACGAGGATCAGCTGCCGCCATAATCTCTCGTGCTTGAAGAGGTGAAAGCTCTAACTGAACCATGCGACCGGCCAGACTCTCACTAGACTGCTGTAGCAAAACGCCTGTTGCTGAGCCAAGTAAAAGAAATTGCCCCGAGGGTTCGCCCGACCTGATGCGAATATCAATGATTGCCCTGAGTACGGCAAAAATCTCTGGCAAACGTTGCACCTCATCAAGAATCACGAGCCGATTACGGTGGGTCAACAAAAACGCCTCCGGGTCATCCAGTTGTCGTTGCGCAGAGGGCAGTTCAAGATCTAGGTATAGCGAACCTGCGTGCGCCTGACCCTCGGCTAGTGCGAGAGTGGTCTTGCCTACCTGACGGGGTCCAAGCAATACGACTGCAGGAAACTGCTGTAACAGTTCGTGCAGCACAGGTTCAGTTGATCTTTTATACATCCATGTATTTTACTGTATTTTTATTAAAATTACATGGTTAATAAACAACGCAAGTTTAAATAAAGAAAGTATATTTTAGTATTTTAATATTTTAGTATTTTAGTCACGCTGCAGTGCAATAAACATTTTCTCAATACATTGAGTATTTTTACCCGATACATTGAGTAATTTGTAATTTACCTATGAAAACCGACAGGTCTAAAGCGGTAACAGTTTAGAAGTCTCTTCGTTTTCGGCTTCTCGTACAGGCTCTACGGGCATATCCACCCAAAATACGACGCCTTCGGGGTCGATGTTGCTAAAACGGATATAGCCACCATGCTGCTCAACGATAAAACGACTTAGCCAAAGACCGATGCCAGATCCCTCGCTTTTACTTGTCGAAAACAAGCTAAAAATTTTATGAGCATTTTCTGGTCGAATTCCGGTTGCATTGTCTTCTATTCGCAGTAACCAGCGATCACCTTCAAGCTGCGTCTCAATCCTAATTTTTTTATCTGAGCGACTTGTTAAATCCAAGGCGTCAATTGCGTTACCCACAAGATTAGCAATCACCTGACGCATGAGGCTTTCACGTATCAGCACTTGAGTATTGGCACGCAACCTTAACTCAAAGACAATATTCGACTGCCTTGCGCGATCAAGGTATAGGTCAGACACAGAGCGAATGAGTTGATCCAAATCGCAACGGCGCATGCCTTCATCCTGTCGAATGAAGAGTTTCTTTAAGTTCAAAATAAGCGCTGCTGCGCTTTGATTTGCCTCTAGTACGCGATTCAATACCTTGAGCGTTTTCGCCTCATCTACCTTGTCAAGCAGGTAAACCTTAGCAGCCTCAACATCAAGTTGAATACGCGCTAAAAACTGATTCAGTTCGTGAGTGACCCCAGCTGCCAATGCGCCGGTGCGTACGAGGGCA
>CAMCII010000184.1 GCA_945874505.1 Bordetella parapertussis
AAAGAGCAGTTTATACAACTTGCCGAGGCCCTCAGTCAGCCAGACAACGCCTTCACAAGCGTCATTTACGGTTGGGGTTTGGGTACGGATGGCTCTTTAGAAGAGATGAATCGAGGCTCGATTGAGCCACTGCTGTATACGCTGCAGACGCTGATTGGCAAGGCCTCTGAAACAACCTCTCAACAGTTATTCATACTGACCGCGAACGCGCAGTTCATTTCTGCTGCTAGTGGTGATGCTCCGCTCAGTCTTCAGCAATCAATTTTGTCAGGTGTTGGAAAAAACATACCGCTTGAATATCCTCAGGTGAAATGTGCCGTCATTGATTTAGACTCAAGCGCAAGCGCGTCTGAGAATAGTCAGTTCGTCTGTCAACATGTTGAGCAAGCCGGTGAGCAAGCCTGTCGCCTCACGATCCCAGCCTCTGGCAGTTTAGGAGATTTAGCCTGGCAAGCTTGCGAGCGCGCCGAGCCGCAACCCGGTGAAGTCGAAATTGAAGTGCACGCCACGGGTTTGAATTTCAAGGACGTGTTGCTGGCCTTGCACCGCGTACCCGCTATGGGTGATGGCCTAGGCGTTGAATGCGCGGGGCGCGTGGTCAAACTCGGCCCTGGCGTCACAGAATTTGCGCTGGGCGAGCGCGTGCTCGCGATGGTCCCTGGTAGTTTGAGTCGCTTCATCTGCGCGCCTGTCGCCACCACGGTTTCGCTTCCTGCAACCTTGGATGATCGCGCGGCCGCCACCATCCCGATTACGTTTTTGACTGCCGCCTTCGCCTTAGAAAGTTTGGCGCACTTGCGACCCGGCGAACGTGTACTGATTCACGCAGCGACCGGTGGCGTAGGTCAAGCCGCCATCCAAATCGCGCAGGCGGCCGGTGCTATCGTGTTTGCCACCGCAAGCCAAGGAAAATGGCAAATTCTGAAAGACCTAGGTGTCGAGCACATTTTTGATTCGCGCACCACTGAGTTTGAAGCGGCCATCCGAGCGCTGACTCACGGAGAAGGTCTAGACGTGGTGCTCAATAGTCTACGCGGTGAGTTTACGGATTCAAGCTTGCGGCTATTAAGAGCGGGCGGGCGTTTTCTAGAGATCGGCATTACCGATTTGCGCACTCCAGCACAAATCGCACAATTCTCTACGGCAATACAATATTTTCCGATTGATCTGATGGTGCTGTACCGAGAGCAACGTCAGGTGCTACAGGCCTTACTGCGCAAACTGCTTGAGCGTTTTGCCACCAACGAGCTCAAACCGCTTCCCTATCAGACCTTTGCGGCTGAAGCCGTCGAAACTGCTTTTCGCACGATGCAACAGGCCAAACACACTGGCAAAGTTATCATCGACATGCAGCAGCAAGCGCTGGTCGCTGAACAACGCGACAACCAAATTGCCTTGCGAAACAACAAGCGCTGGGTACAACGTCTACAGACCTTGACTGACTCGCCCGTTGAAGCGTTTCAGTTAGACGCAGACGGCCACTATTTGATTGCTGGTGGCTTAGGTGGGTTAGGCTATCTACTGACCAAAAACTTGATTGACCGAGGCGCACGTTATCTGTCTTTATGCGGCCGAAGTCTGCCAGCCAACGAGCTTTCGGAAAAACTCAACCAGCTCAAACACTCGGGCGTGCAGATCGACGTTTCGCAGGTCGATGTTCTGGACTCTGCAGCAACGGCGCTGTGGCTTGAGCAGGCGAATCAAAAAAGAAACGTCAAAGGCATTTTGTTTTTAGCAGGCCAATTACACGACGGCTTGATTCAAAACATGAGTTGGCCACATTTCGAACAAGGATTGAATGTCAAAACACAAGGTCTGCTCAATATCGACACCTTGAGTCGAACGCTAAGCTTAGATTTCTTTATTGCCTTTTCTTCGCTCACCTCGCTGACGGGCTCACCCGGGCAAACAAGCTACGTCGCAGCCAACACCTTTGTCGATCATTTGATGCAGCACCGCACCTCGCAAGGCCTACCAGGGCTGAGCATCAATTGGGGGCCCTGGGAAGAAGCTGGCATGGCACAGCGCTTGAGCGCCACGCAAGCCAAACGCTTACTTGACCTAGGCATAGCACCACTCGCCACCGCGCAGGCCCTGCAGGTCTTGAATGGCTTGGGCAAACAGACACCGTCGCAGCTCGGAGTGGCTGCGATCAACTGGTCGCAGTTTTTGAAAAACTTTCCAAAAGCAGCGAACGACCGTTTATATACCTTGTTCAGACAAACCCAAACCACAGTTGAACGTACTTCGTCTCAGGTTCAAACGCAAACGCAGCACATTGTTTGGCGTGAACTGTTAAATGAAGTCGACAGGTCTGCGCGTGAGCGGCGCCTCGTTGAACTACTCAAGGCTGCGATCAACAAGGTCATCGGGGCCAATGAGAATGAGCCAATCGAACTGAGAAAACCATTATTTGACCTAGGGCTCGACTCTCTGACTGCGGTAGAGCTTAAAAACCGCCTCGAAACGAATTTTCTTTGCTCTTTAAGTACAACGCTGTTATTCGACTATCCGACACTTGAAGCCTTAAGCGGTCATTTGAAGACAAAAATGTCTGATCTTTTTGCAGCAGATGAACCACAAGTGGTCGCTCCTGCGGTCGCTGTGAACACTCTCGCCACAGATGAATTCGATGACCTCTCGCAAGACGATTTAGAAATGCTTCTTGCATCTAAACTAAAAAAATAACTGATTCAACTCCCATGGCTGAAGGCACTTCGACTCCACAAAACGCCCGTGATCTGATCAAGGGTGCCCTCGTTCGCATTCAAGAGCTTGAATCAGAATTGGCCTTGATTCACGCTCAAAAAAATGAACCGATCGCGATTGTCGGAATGGGGTGCCGCCTGCCCGGCGACGCCATCAATCCCAAAACTCTTTGGGATCTGCTAGCCAAAGGTCGAAGCGGCATTTGTGAAGTCCCTGCCGAACGTTGGGATATCAACGCACTGTACGACCCGGATTTGACCGTACCCGGAAAAATGAACACGCGGTACGGTGGTTTTGTTAAACACGTTGCTGACTTTGATCCTGAGTTTTTCGGCATCTCGCCGCGCGAAGCTGCATCGATGGATCCGCAACAGCGCCTGTTACTAGAGGTCACGTGGGAAGCACTTGAAAACTCAAATATCGATCCGCGCGAACTATATGGTAAGTCAGCGGGCGTGTTTATCGGTGTCATTGCCTACGATTATGGGCAGCGACTTTTAGCGCTCAACGGTTTACAAAACATCGACGCGTACTCAGGTACCGGTTCGTCGCTTGGTGTGGCGGCTGGGAGACTCTCGTATATTTTGGGCTTAACCGGCCCGAGTTTGAGCCTCGATACTGCGTGCTCTTCATCTTTGGTAACCATTCACCTTGCCTGTGAAAGCTTACGGCGTCGCGAATGCGAGCTCGCCATTACAGGCGGGGTGAATTTGATGTTAGAGCCTGGGCTTAGCGTCAATTTTTCTAAAGCTCACATGCTCTCGGCAGACGGCCAGTGCAAAACCTTCGATTCATCGGCTGACGGCTATGTTCGAGGAGAAGGCTGCGGCATCGTGGTCCTCAAACGCTTAAGTGACGCCATCAAAGACCAGGATCCAATTTTGGCGTTAATCCGCGGGTCGGCCGTCAACCAAGACGGCGCCAGCGGTGGTCTAACCGTGCCGAGCGGCCCCTCGCAGTCTGCCGTCATCAAACAAGCCCTGCACAATGCCGGCCTCAGCCCAAGCGATGTGAGTTACGTCGAGGCACATGGCACTGGCACCTCTCTAGGCGACCCCATCGAACTTGGCTCAATGTCCGAAGTCTTTAGTGAACAACGGGCATTGAATGACCCGCTTTGGATCGGGTCGATTAAAACAAATATCGGTCATTTAGAAGCCGCAGCAGGAATCGCGGGCATCATGAAATTGGTACTTGCGCTTGGGCACGAACAACTGCCTCCTCACCTCAATTGCCAAACACCGACTCCGAGGTTTCCGTGGAAAGATAAGCCGCTTCGTGTGGTGCAACAGACTCAGCCTTGGCCGCGCTCAAGCAAACCCCGTATTGCTGGCGTCAGCAGCTTTGGCTTTAGCGGCACCAACGCCCATATCCTTCTCGAAGAGGCACCACTTGACACACGCGACCTGAAGAGCCACCCCACGGCAACGCGCGTGTCGACACAAGTATTGAATCTGAGCGCTCGCTCAGAGCCAGCACTTCGCGAGTTGGCAAACACGTACTCTTCACTTCTGCTGAACCATTCAGACATTAACCTGTATCAACTTTGTGCGAACGCAGCAGCAAGTCGAGCAAACCTAAAGTATCGACTATCGATCTTAGGCAGCACGGCTCTTGACATTGCCGAGCGGCTGAATGAGTTTGTACGTGCTGAGACCAATCACGCAATCGTACACACGCCAGAGCACTCAACTGGCAACACGGATATCGCATTTTTGTTTACAGGGCAAGGCTCTCAATATCCAGGGATGGGGCAAGCTCTGTACGCCACCTACCCAGAATTTAAAAAATGGATCGACCGGTGCGCAGAGATCTTAAGCCAACACTGTGACAAACCCTTAACTGAGCTTTTGTTTCAATCCGAGAGCGCGATTCTGAATCAAAGTTTGTATACGCAGCCCGCTCTCTTTTGCTTAGAGTATGCCGTTGCAAAACTTTGGCAATCCTTTGGTGTACAGCCTACGATTCTTGTCGGCCATAGCTTAGGCGAGTATGTCGCGGCTTGCCTGGCCGGCGTCTTCTCGCTCGAAGACGCAATTGGAATCGTCTCTAAGCGTGCCGCGCTGATGCAGGCGTTGCCAAAAAATGGCGCAATGGCTGCCGTGTCGTTGTCTGAGAAAGAGTTAGCAACTCACCTGCAAGCGTATCAACATGACGTTGCTGTCGCCGCCATCAATGCTAAAGAGCGCTGCGTGATCTCTGGAAACACAGACAGCATCGCCTTAGTGCTCAAAGCGCTAGACAAGCAACAAATCGCCTACAGCATGCTCTCGGTCTCTCATGCGTTTCACTCGCCGTTAATGGAGCCCATGCTTGCGTCTTTTAAAGAGTACTTAAATACTGTCACCTTCAATCCTGCTCGAATTCCTATTATTAGCAATTTGACGGGTGAACTGGCAAACCAAGATATCTGTACTCAAGAATACTGGCTCAAACACATCCGCGAGCCCGTGCAATTTGCAAAAGCGGTTGGGCTTTTAAAAGCTAAAAATATTGAGTGGTGTATTGAAGTGGGTCCTAGCCCGATACTTTGCACACTGGCCCGCGAAACCTTGTCTGGCGCTGCATTGTTGCCCAGTCTTAAACAGCACGAAGCAGACAACTGGCACATTTTGTACGCGCTGGGTAAGCTGCACACGCAACAGCAACTCGTTGACTGGCAACAAACGTATCCACGCTCGGCTCTCTCGCATTTAGCGCTGCCCAATTATCCGTTTCAACGCGAACGCTATTGGGTTGAGCGTCGACCAGAGCACCCTCAACGCACTCGTCCAGACACCCATAGCCATCCGTTGTTGGGCGCACCCCTTAAGCTTCCTGGCTTACCTGAGCAGCAAACACGTTTCTGCACACAGCTTGATACCGAACTCTCTTACCTAACAGAGCATTGCGTCTTTGGACAAGCCATCTTGCCCGCAACCGGGTTAATTGAAATTGCCCTTGCGGCATACATGCAGCAAGGTGGCTCTTTACCCGTCACGTTATCCAATTTTGAAATTAACCAGGCCTTTACGATTTCAGAACAAGTTGAACATCACGCTCAAATTGTTTTGAATCAACATGCTGAGGGCTATCAGTTTGACTTGTATAGCAACGCTCAATCGTCTGGGCTCGTATCAGACCAATGGACTCTGAATGCCCGCGGCCAGCTGACGCAAGGCGCTCAAACAGCAACGACTGACAAAAATCTGGCTCAATTACGCAAACGTTTAACGAGTGAATTGCCCGTGTCTGATTTTTATCAGCACTGCGAAACACTCGGCATTCACTACGGGCCCTCATACCGTTTGCTCAAACACCTTTGGAAACTTGATCAGCAAGCCTTAGCCGACATTACGCTTTCTGATCACGAACTGCTTGAGCAATTCGACCAGTATTATTGTTATCCCACTCTGTTTGATGCTTGTTTTCAAATTTTATTTTCTGTGTTGCCAAGCACAACGACAGACGAGCTATGGCTGCCCTTTGCAATTGATAGTCTGACGCTATACCAACCGCTTGAACAAAACATAGTTTGTCATGTCGAGTTGATCAGCAGCCCTGAAGGACGTGTACAAGTTGCGGATGTCACGGTATTTAATCAGTCGGGCCAGGTCCTGTGTCATGTTTCAAGTTTGAAAGCGACCAAAGTTGTAGCAGCGAGCTGGCAAAAAACTGTCGCGACTAACAAGCAAATTAGTCAGTTGCTTTACGACATTGACTGGCAGTTAAGTCCTTTGCCACAAGCGATCCCTCCGAGCACCACAAGTCGCAAAGCAGACAATTGGTTGGTTTTTTCTGATGATGCCGGTTTGGGTTCGCACTTACAAGGCAGCTGTGATGCTGCTCAGATTGGGTATCTCTCTGTTTCTCAAGGTGAGCACTTCGCCGAGCTCAGTCCAACGCAATTTTCGATCAATCCGTTCGCTGCGGGCGATTATTTAAAGTTGTTCGAGCATCTTTCGGGGCGTGTCATTAGCCGTTGTGTGTATCTATGGGCTCTTGAGTTGCCGATTCAAATCGCACCCACTACCTCTCTGACTGAGCAAATCGGGTTAGCCTGGAAAGCACCTCTGTTTCTGATACAAGCGTTGCAACAACAAACAGACTCAGACACACTTTTGCTAGATTTTGTCACCCGCGGCGCCTGCGCTGTCACGTCAAATTCTCAACCAACTATTCAAGCAGCCCCGCTTTTCGGTCTGGTGAAAAGCGTGCTCGCTGAAGTGGCTAACTTTAGCTGTCGCGTGATTGATCTCGAACACAATGTGGCCGGCCTGAATCACGCCGCAGAGGCTTCGTTGTTATTTTTAGATGCCGTTCAAGCTGCTGAGCAACCCCTTGAGGATCAACTCGCTTATCGAAATTCTCTGCGTTACGCCCCTCGATTAAAGCGTCTTGCGCCGGCTAAAGCTGTCCCGACTACACCCGGCTATCAACTCACGATCCCAGTCTCTGGCAGTTTAGGAGATTTAGCCTGGCAAGCTTGCGAGCGTGCCGAGCCGCAACCCGGTGAAGTCGAAATTGAAGTGCACGCCACGGGTTTGAATTTCAAGGACGTGTTGCTGGCCTTGCACCGCGTACCCGCTATGGGTGATGGCCTAGGCGTTGAATGCGCG
>CAMCII010000185.1 GCA_945874505.1 Bordetella parapertussis
CTGGGGTGTAAAGATCTCACTGAAGTCACCCCAGACCTGCTCAGTGTTCGCGGTGCCCCGCGCCTCGAACAGGTCTAGCGAGTGTTTTTCAAACTCAAGGCAAGACGGCTTGAACAGCTTTCACAAAGCGCTCGCAGATCCGTTCAATATCAGCTTCGGTGCAAATAAAGGGCGGTGCCAACAATACGTGATCGCCTCGCACGCCATCGACCGTACCCCCTGAGGGGTACGTTAGTAGCCCGTGCTTCATGCCACTGACCTTAAGTTGAGCATGGACTTTTAAGTGAGGATCGAAGGCCGCTTTGCTCAAACGGTCTTGCACAAACTCTATGCCAACAAACAACCCTCTGCCACGCACATCGCCCACGTGAGGGTGATCAGAGAATTTCTCTCGCAGAAATTGACGTAGTTGCTCACCGCGCTTTTTCACATTGTCTAACAGATGCTCTTCTTGAATCACACGCTGCACAGCAAGCGCACCAGCGCAAGCAGCCACATGCGCCACATAGGTGTGCCCATGCTGAAAAAAACCGCTGCCACCCACAATCGTGTCGTAAATACGAGTCGAGGCAATCATTGCACCGATTGGTTGATACCCAGCACCAAGACCTTTTGCAATCGCAATAATATCAGGCGCCATGCCATCTTCTTCACAAGCAAACAGATGGCCTGTTCTGCCCATGCCAGACATCACTTCATCCAAAATCAGCAGCACACCATAACGATCGCAAACGGCACGAATCTTCTTTAAATAGTCACCCACCGGAGCAAGCGCCCCTGCAGTCGCCCCGACAACAGTCTCTGCAACAAAAGCCGCCACCGTCTCAGGGCCAAGCTCAAGGATCTTCGCTTCAAGCTCGGCCGCTAAGCGTTGTGCGTACTGCGCATCATCTTCTTGCGCGTCCTGCTCGCGATAGGCGTAACAAGGCGACACATGGTGCGCGGCGACCAGCAAGGGCAGAAAGGGTTGGCGACGACCGGCATTGCCGCCGATGGCTAAAGCACCAAGGGTATTGCCGTGATAACTCTGTCGTCGAGCAATAAAATGTTTTCGCTGCGTTTCGCCCCGCTCAACAAAATATTGACGCGCTAGTTTGAGTGAGGCCTCTATCGCCTCAGAGCCACTTGACACAAAAAACACGTGATTTAAATCACCTGGTGCAGACTGCGCCAGTGTCGTGGCCAACTGCTCAGCAGGCTCATTGGTAAAAAATGACGTATGCGCATAAGCGATCTGGTCAAGCTGTTGCTGAATCGCACGTACGACTTCTGGATGGCTATGCCCCAAGCAAGACACCGCGGCGCCGCCCGAGGCGTCAAGATAGCGTTTGCCTGTACTGTCGACCAACTCAATCCCGCAACCCTCAACAACAGTGGGCAATTGTTGTCTAGGCGAGCGATGAAAAACATTAGACATAAGGGCTAGTCAGCTTTAATATTGAGTGTTTGAACAAGCTGTTTATATTTGACTAATTCGCTTTGCACAAAGGTAGCAAAGGCTTCGGGTGTGGCTGCACCCTCAGTTTGTAAGCCTTGTTCTTCGAGTGTTTTTTTAGTTTTTGGGTCTGCCATTGCAGCTTTGACTGCCTTGTCGATTTGCGCAGCCAGTGCCGGCGGCATCCCCTTTGGCCCCATGATCGAGTACCAATTTGTAACCTCAAAACCCTTGATACCAACTTCGGTAAACGTCGGAACATTAGGCAATTGAGACAACCGCTTTGGAGTTGAAATTGCAAGCGCTTTAAGTTTGCCAGAACGAATTTGCTCAAGCACCGGTGGCAACGTATCAAAGTTCATCGTAATTTGGCCCGCCAGCAAATCAATGATGGACTGCCCACTACCTTTGTAAGGAATATGGTTCAGCGAAATGCCTGCGATTTGTGAAAACAACGCACCGGCTAAATGCTGAGTGCTACCGATGCCCGACGAGCCATAGGTCAAGATACCGGGCTTGGTCTTGGCCAACGCAATCAGTTCAGCCACATCTTTGACTGGCACTGCAACATTGACCACCAAGACATTGGGCACATAACCTAAATACGTAATAGGCGTAAAGTCGGTCGCAGGGTTGTAAGGAATATTTTTTAAGACAAAGGGTGAGATCGCGTTTGAATTCGAATGCCCCATCAACAAGGTATAGCCATCAGGCGTCGACTTCGCAACATAATCTGCGCCGATAGTGCCCGCCGCACCCGCTTTGTTTTCAACAACGATTGACTGCCCTAAAGCCGCCGTCATGGGTACGCTGAGCGCTCGAGCAACGATGTCGGTGCCACCGCCTGGTGCAAAGCCAACAATCAAATGTATCGGCTTGGCGGGCCAAGTTTGTGCGCTGACTGGTAACGCCGCACTCGCCAACCCCATACCTAAAACCGATAGACCTATGTATCGCAATGTTTGCGTTGCGAATTTCGACATATTTGTATTCATTTGTCTCTACCCTGTTTTGTATTTTTTCAAATCCCCAGAGACAAAGCATACCGTTGAACCGTACGTTTAGGAACCCTTTACTGGCATCGGAGGGGGTTTTGCAAACCAGAACAAGGCGGAGCCCGCCCCTGAGATCAAGGCCAACACGGTAAAACCGAGCAAATAATTACCCGTCGCATCACCCATGATGCCCGCAAGCAAGGGCCCAGACACTTGCCCAACTGCGGTCAGCAGTGCAGACAAGCCAAGAATCATCCCGATGGACTTTCGTCCAAAATAATCTGCACGAATCGCCTGCATGAACGGGCCACGAACCCCCCAAGCTAAACCGTGCAACACGGCAAACCCAATTAGCATCGCTGGGCCACCTGCATAGGTCAGCATCAACAGGCCGGCCATGTGCATCAGCATGCATACAGCTGACATGCGATTTTTGCGTAGCTTATCGCCCAACCAACCACCGATCAGCACGCCCACCACCTGAAAAGCAGTCATGAGCGTGATATAGACGGCCGCCTGAGCAATTGTGTAGCCCAAGGAAATGCGCATATGGTTAATAGCATGTGTGTTCACGGCCGTCACCACAATCAACGCCACACCATGCCCTGCCGATAACAACCAAAAAGATGTTGTGCGCAACGCCTGACGCGCAGTGAACTCTGGCTCGTGACTGTCTTCGGGTGTCGCCTTTAAATCTACCGCACCTCGTGTCGCACCCAAGCCATCGACAGTCAAGCCAAAATCTTCAGGACGTCGGCGAAAGATACAAGCTAACGGGTATCCCAAGACGATCACCGCCACGCCGCAAACGAATGAGGTGATGCGCCAACCATTGCTTTGTATGCTGTACGCAACCACCGGCACAAACATGCCACCTAAGGCAAGACCTAGACCAACCGATGACAACGCGCGGGCGCGCTTTTTTTCAAACCACTGAATAATGCCGACGTTCAGCGGAAAGTATCCCGCCATTGAAGAGCCGATCGCAATCACAATGACCGCGCCATAAAATTGGGCAAGTGTCTCGACGAGGCTCATTAACATGAAGCCAATGCCAAACACGATGACGCCAATTTTAATGATGCCACGCGAGCCAAAGCGGTCTAAAAACCAACCCAGCACAGGGCCAATCACCGCCGCTTCCATGGACATCATCGCCGAGGCAGCAGACACCGAGGTTTTGCTCCAACCTTTCTCTTCAATCAATACGGCAAGGTATGCCCCAAAGGCTTGATGCAGCATCATTGACTGCAAAAATTGCAGCGAAGCCGCTGCAAAAACCATCTTCCAACCGTAGAAAATCTTCATGGGGCTCTGTCGGCGCATCTTTTTTGTCTCAGGGAGAACCCTAACACAAAGTATTGCTTCTTGCAGAAGATACTCGTCTTGCGCTGCACCACGAGAGAGTGCTTAGCGACAGCTCAACTATGCTGATTCGACGGCGCTGTCTTATCCCAAAGCGCAACACGCCAGCGCCAGGCAATACAGAACGTCAAGAAAAGCCCTGAAATGGCGTAGAGCCAGGCGACGCCGACGTAGCCTAACCAGTCGATGAGCGGCCCAGCGGCTAACAGCCCGGCAGGTAGCCCCCAAATCGCGAGCATGCGCATGCCCATGACGCGTCCTCTGAACGCAGCTTCGGTACCGCGCAACATCACCGCAGCCAAGGGCGTCATACTGAGGCTCTGCACAAACCCTGTGCAGACAAGCACAAACATTCCGACTGCGAGGTCAGTAAGAAAACTAAAAATCAATAAACAACCAAACCATAAAACAGCCGTGACCAGCATCGCGCGACCGGTACCCAAGGAAAAACGATTTAACCCCAACACCAACGACCCCAACAGCGCACCAAAAGCGAAACTCGCACTCAAGGCACCGAGCCCCGCTTGCCCCACTTCGAACACATTTTTTGCGATATAAGGGAGCAGCCCCAAGGTGAAGGGAAAAGCGAAAAAATTGACTAAAAACGCCAAGCTCATCGCACCCAGCAACGCAGGTCGAGTCCACACATACTCAAAGGCGGCCATCAGTTCACCAACGGCCGAGCGCGCAGCCTGAGGTGCAACGTCACTGTCTTTACCTGCGACACCCGCTGAAAATAAAAAACTACACAGATATAAAAGTGAGATGACCGCATAGGCTGCAGCCATACCGAACTGCGCGACGGTACCCACCCCCGCCAACGCACCTGCGATGCGGGCCGAATCAGATGTCATCCGAGAAATCCCCAGAGCGCCGGTCAAGTGTTCTGCTGGCATTGTTTGGCCAACGATCGCGTAACGCATCATATTGTCTGAAGGACGAATCATGCCAATCAGCGCCGCGACCGCAATCACCAGCAACGGCGTAAGCAACCCAAGATACGCTAATACCATCACGAGTATTGCCAACGCCAGGTATACGCCACGCGTAATTAAAAACAAGCAACGGTACCCCAGGCGATCGCCAGCAACACCAAACATGGGTGACAACACAGAACCAAAAAATTGCAGAGCCCCGTAAAGCACCAGCATCATCACCGAACCCGACTCGACCAACACATACCAGCCTAGAACCAGAATCTCCATTTCAAAAGCCAGTGATGCAGCCAAATCCGCAGGCCACTGAAAGCGAAAACTGCGCACCTTGAACGGTGCTCGAAAAGAATTTTGTAAATCAGTGAGTGTGGCTGCCATTGAAAAATCATACCTGTTTATGTCCAATCGAATATGCGGCGGCGCAACATCGACCGAAGCACGGGCGGCGACCAATACGGCCATGTGCGCGAGACACGGCGCACAACACAGCAAAGGATCCTCAACCTCGCGACCGAACACTCTTGGTAATATAGCGACACACCATCAACACTCGGAGATTTCGTCATGCCCAAAGCCTATTGGATCAGTGCTTACCGTTCAATTTCAAATCCAGAAGCCCTCGCCGCCTATGCAAAACTAGCAGGCCCCTCACTGACCGCTGCTGGCGGAAAATTTCTGGCCCGTGGCGAGGCCGCCGTGACAAAAGAGCAAGGCGTGAAACAACGGACGGTCCTCATTGAGTTCGAAAGCGTTGAAGCCGCGCAAGCTGCTTACAACAGCCCTGGCTATCAAGAGGCCATCAAAGCCTTAGGCCCAAATGCAGCTGAGCGCGACATTCGAATCGTTGAGGGTATCTAACCATATTGGGTAATGTTTTGACCCTTGATCGATCATAAAAATTCTCGATGATTTTTTAGAAAAATCTCGAGAATTTTTCTTTTTGTACAACTTAAGTCTGTGGTACATTCACTGCAAATAACGCTCATCGTAAGTTGAACGAGCGATTAAAATAATTTAACCGGAGACAAAAATGAAAAATCTTAAACAGGTTTACGCAACCCTTGCGCTTGCAACTCTCGCCTCTGTGACAAGCGTTCAGGCTCAAGAAATTATCAAACTGGGTATCTCGGCACCGATGTCGGGCGCTGCTGCGGTATGGGGTCTTGGAATGGAATGGACCGCCAAACAAGCCGCAGAGAAAATTAATCTTGAAGGCGGTGTGACGGTTGGAGGCAAAAAATATAATTTTGCTGTCGTGGCTTACGATAACAAATACACCGCAGCCGAAGGCACCAAAGTTGCACAAAACCTGATTAACCGCGACAAGGTTAAGTTTATCGTTGGCGGTATCGGCACTGCCCCGATTTCAGCGTTGCAGTCGCTCTCTGAGCGAAGCGGCGTGATGATTTTTATTTCGGCCTGGGGTAAAAGTGTTAAAGGCCCACAGTTTCCCTTAACGTTTACTCAATCCAATACACCGTTTGAGATTCTTGATCCACTTTACAAATATGTCTTGGCACAAAATCCCAAGGCAAAAACAGTCGCGATCTTGAATGCGAATGATGCATCAGGCAAAGAGGTTGAGCTGGTCGCACAAAAAGCGTGGGCAGCACTCGGCGTGAAGGTTTTGTCTTCTAATTGGTACGAGCGTGGCACCACGCAATTTCAACCGGTCGCGGCCAAACTCACTGAGCAAAAGCCTGACATCATTGATCTTGGCGTAGCTCCACCTGCCGATGCAGGGATCATACTCAAAGAGCTTGGCGTGCTAGGCTGGAAAGGCGTCAAAGTGCTGCCGGTAGGCACGAGTGCCACTCAACTTGCTCAGATTGGTGGCGCAGCAGCCAACGGCACCTACATGGGTTATGCCGGCGACTACTCAAGCTCACTCGCAACGCCTGTACAACAGATTTTGAACCAAGGCATGTTGGCGCAGTTTAAAGAGCCACTGAATCCACTGCAGGTCTCAAGCTATGACTCAGTCTATGCGCTTAAGGCTGCAATGGAGGCGTCAAACAGCATAGATCCTAAAAAAATCGCCGCTGTCTTGCCCACCTTGGTCTTTGAAACCTCGTACGGCAAAACCGTCTTTGGTAGCAAAGCTATCTATGACAGCCCACAACAAATGCAAGTGCCCGTCATGATTACCCAAGTTCAAGATGGCAAGATGGTTGAACTGACCCGCATTATTCCTGAAGAGCTCAAAGCTCGTTTAGCCGCTGCAAAATAAGCCGTTTGGCCGACAGAGACCGACCTTTGGTACGGTCTCTGATTTTTGCTGACTACTAACCGCTTGAGGGTGCAAGACTTTGGAGATTTTTGGGCAACTCTTTTTAAACAGCCTGCAAATTAGTGCGGCCTATATTCTATTTTCACTTGGCCTGACATTAATTTTTGGTGTCATGAAGGTCGTGAACTTTGCACACGGCGAATTTTTTGGCTTAGTACTTTTATTAATCGCCGTCCTCGTCCCTTGGTTAAATAGCCCTTCTGTACCGCTTGTGGTGGCTTATGGTGCAGCCGGCGCCGTTTCTATCTTAGCGACGATGGCTTGCGGCTGGTT